>NZ_JAZDAR010000036.1:0-215 GCF_036680945.1 Pseudoalteromonas sp. P80D2 | reverse complement strand
TTCACTACTGAGTTCGGCATGGGGTCAGGTGGGTCCAAAACGCTATTGTCACCAAGCAAAAGGCGTGGAAAGGATTCTCGACAAAGCGCGTAGCGCTTACGAGTCCTTTGCGCAAGGTGAACTGATTTCGCGTTAAGCGTTGCGGTTCACCCTACATAAATCTGGAAATCTGATATTTTCTTACAGCTTAAAGCTTATGGCTTACAGCTTCGTAA
>NZ_JAZDAR010000035.1:0-126672 GCF_036680945.1 Pseudoalteromonas sp. P80D2 | reverse complement strand
GAGATTAATGTATTTTAAAAATCAAGTTAGCTAAATTTTACAATTTAGCTAACTTTTAACCCATCTGCCCAACTTTTCTTAGTTAAATAATATTAACTTTTGTAACATAAAACCGGAATTTTCCTAGTTCTTTATCACGAATTTATCGCTAAATTGTTTATAAACATTAGTGATCAAATTAACACTACCTCTTTCTGGTTCAGACTGTTTTTACTCCGCTAATTTACTTTCTGAATCTAAAGCTGTACTTGGGTGATTTTAACGTGAAACATAGAATTAATACCGATACCGAAGTTAAATTTTCTGAATCTGACATCCTCCTATCGACTACTGATTTGCAAAGCCATATTACCTATGCCAATGATGAATTTTGCAAAATAGCTGGTTTCACGCTAGACGAAATGGTAGGTAAGCCTCATAACCTTGTTCGCCACTCTGATATGCCGAAACTGGCTTTTGCAGATTTGTGGCAACATCTAAAAAATGGTCAATCTTGGATGGGGCCTGTTAAAAATCGCTGTAAAAATGGTGATTATTATTGGGTTAATGCCTTTGTAACACCGATTAAAGATAAAAGTGGTCGTACTGTTGAGTTTCAATCAGTCAGAACTAAACAAAGTGATGATGTCGTACAAAGAGCGACCGCTGAATACGCTAAAATAAACAATAATCAAAAATCTCATGCCACTGCAGCAAAGTTTGATGCCACTCTTTACATAAGTGCCCTATTATTCATTAGTTTTTTAGGTTCGCTGGCTGCCGTTTTTAGTTCTGGGTTTGATATTTTTAATTGTCTACTAGTTCTATTTTTAGCATCAGCTAATGGGCTTATGTATTTTTGGCGTCAAAAATATTTAGCGCTTATAAGCAAAGCAAAACAAGTGTTTGATAACCCTTTAATGGCCTACCTCTACTCTGGTACTAATGATCAATCTGGCTTTTTACATCTTGCCCTTGAGATGCAACAAGCTAAATTAAAAGCTGTTGTTGGTCGTGTAAATGATGTGACCATGGGCGTTAATCATAACGCGCAACAATGTGCAGAGTCTGGTCATAACGTGACTGAGCTTTTAAATAAGCAAACAGATGAAGTCTCACAAATTGTTGTTGCCACTGAGCAAATGACGGCCTCAATCAATGAGCTTTCATCAAGCACAATGCAATCTAATCAAGCTGCCGAAGAGTCAAACCAAGCAACCGAAGAAGGCTCACTTGCGGTCAAGCAAACGATAACTTCAATTAGTGAGCTTGATGAAAAACTCAAAGCAGCGAGTAGCCAAGTAGAAAACTTAATAGAAGGCAATCAACACATTGTGGCAATTTTATCTGAGATAAATGCGATTGCCGATCAAACTAATTTACTTGCTTTAAATGCGGCTATCGAAGCTGCCCGAGCAGGCGACCATGGCCGTGGTTTTGCTGTTGTTGCAGGTGAAGTTCGTGCATTGGCTTCACGTACACAGCAATCAACTGAAGAAATAAACAATGTGTTAAATCAGCTCACACACGCCTCGAAACAAGCACAACTTGCCATGAAAGACGGACTTAACTTGTCGGCTAAAAGTGTTGAGCTTGCACATCAAAGCGGCGATAGTTTAGACCATATTAAAGCCCAGTCTATCAAACTAAGTGAACTCAATAGCATCATAGCGCATGCAATGAACGAGCAACTGACAGCAAGCCAGGTTATTGCTACCAACTTAACGTCAGCACAAGACTTTGCTCATGAGTGTACAGAGCTTGGCCATACTTCGCAGCAACTTTGCGAAGCGCTCCTCAGTAAAGTGACAGAGCAAACTGCCTTGATTAATCAGTTTAAGTAGCGAAAGCAATACTATTTAATTAGGTTTATTTTCGGTGTGTGCTTATTAGTACACACCGCATCGAATGCTTCTGCTAACCGTTCTGTTTCTTTGAATACCTGCTGCCAATACTTAATTCGTGTATCAGCATCAAGTTCTGTAAAGTCTTTACGATCTGGGATTTTGCCATAAGGTAACGAAGCAACAAAGTCAGCTGATGGAGTGATCATCACTACGTTTTCATAGTTACTCGGGGTAACACTGCGCTTTAGGCTCTTATCAAACCAACCTGCTTTAGGGCTGTTATTAAAATGCGGATATAAAATAAGCCCGTCATTATGAATACTTAAGTCAAAGTGATAATCGATGATACCGCCATCGCGATACATACCTGGTGGTGTTCCTTTGATATTTTTAATGCCCTGCATGACTAATGGAATAGAGCCTGAAGCAAGTAACGCATCCGCTAAATTATCTTCGCTTAGCTCAATAGTATGGGTATTGAAAGTATTATTATCGGAAAAAGATAACTGACTATCCGCAGGCTGAAATACATAACGTTCATATTGCTTACTTAACAAACGCCTATTCATTCGATTGACTAAGTAGCTTTTAGATAACCCCATTAACTGCATCACTTTATTTTCTGATGCTGTAAAGCCATTCGATTTTGCAACTATAAAGTGGGCTTTAAAAATAGGGTTGTTAATAATTTCTTGAATACCATTTTCAGCAAATACAGTGCTTAATAACTCTCGTGCTTTTGTTGTTATTTCTTCTGGTTTTGCTTTATTCGATGAATAACGTGTTTCAGAGTAAGACTTGGCTAATCGAGATATTGCAGCAACAGGGTCATTTTGTGCAAAACAGGCAGCTCTAAATGCCCCAGCACTTGATCCTAATAAGTTTAAAGGTGTGGTACGGTCTTTAAAAAATTCACCAAATAGATATTTATCTAAACCAAATAATGTAAACCATTTCGGCCCGCCGCTTGCTCCTAAAAAGGTATTAAACAAATCGGCAGACAGGCCTTGCTCTTGAATTACTTTTGCAGCACTAGGCCCTGCATAAATATCTATCATGGTTACTTTTCTCGTTATTGTTTTAGCTTATTTGCGCCAAATCCCTTGTTCTGTTTGACCTTGAACCTGCACTTTTTCAGAATCAAAACTAGGTTCTTGTCCTGCTTCACGTTGACTATGATAGTCTTTTGTCACAGATAAAATGGTTGGCGTTAAGCGTATGATAGCGATAACGTTCACCACTGTCATTAAACCTAAAGCAATGTCTGCAAGATCCCACACTTGTTTAATGGTGGCCGATGCGCCCCAAATCATCATGGATAAATATAAACAGGTGTAAATTCCACGGCCGAGTTTATTATCTAGTTTAAATAAATGTAGGTTACTTTCTGCGTAGGCATAGTTTGCAACCACTGAAGTAAACGCGAATAAACAAATTGCAGCCGCTACAAAGTAAATGCCACCAGCAGCCATATGCGCTGTCATCGCAGATTGAGTTAAGCGGATCCCTTCCATTTCGCCGCTAATATCAATATTAGCCAATAAAATAATCACCGCCGTACAACTACACAGCACAATGGTATCGAAAAACACCCCTAGCATTTGAATATAGCCTTGAGTGACTGGGTGATTTGGTACTGGTGATGCACAGCCAGATGCATGTGGCACACTACCCGCTCCGGCTTCATTCGAATAAAGCCCTCGCTGAATACCATTTTTAATTGCGGCACCCATTGCTCCTGCGCCTGCTTCTTGTAAGCCAAAGGCTGAAAGTAAAATATCTTCAATCATCGCAGGCACTTTACCGATATTCAATAAAGTAATAATAATGGCGGCTAGTACAAATAAAATGCCCATAACTGGCACAATTCGTTCAGCAAAGCGGGCAATAGCTTTAAAGCCACCTAAAATAATAGAGCCTGCCAGTATCGTGATCACAATACCTGAATACAAAGTAGGAATTTCAAATGCGTAATTGAGGGCATCGGTAATGGTATTCGTTTGCATGGCACTAAACGTAAAGCCATAACCAAGAAACAAGCAAAAAGCAAAACACACTGCAAGCGCTCTACTGCCTAAGCCTTGCTGAATATAATAAGCAGGACCGCCTCTAAACTCGCCATTGGCATCCCTGACTTTATAAACTTGCCCAAGTACGCTCTCGGCAAAGCCTGTGGCCATGCCCAAAATGGCAATCACCCACATCCAAAATATTGCGCCACTGCCCCCTAACGAAATAGCAACGGCAACCCCCGCAAGGTTACCTGTGCCCACGCGAGCTGAAAGACCAGTACATAAAGCTTGAAACGAACTAATTGAGTTTTTATCGGTGCTGCTACTCGACTTTAATAGGCTAAACATATGGCGAAACTTAACCAATTGAATCGCTTTTAACCTTACCGAAAACCAGATCCCAGCAAACAGAAGAATATAGATAAGAATTTGGCCTTCTCCCCAAAGAAGACCATTGATTGTCGATACAGCACTGTTAAACATGGCAAGCCTTTATTGTTCTTATAGATAAAAAATCACAAAAAGTGAATAGCTAACCACTTTAACTCTATTTACAAATATCTCAAGTAGGCAATGGGATTAATTGCCCGGCCTGCTCCCAACTAATTTAGCAGTTGTTGCTGTAAAAAGGCACGACCTGCCGCTAAACCTAATTTGTGATCATAGCGCAGATCTGAATCTGTACTACCCAGTAGCTTACTGCGTAATTTATCGCCTGCAAAAATTTGCGTGATACGGGCATCACTTGGTGGGTTGGCAATGAAATCGAGTTCTTCTTGATAAGCTTGTTCGTGTTGAACCAAGTAATCAATGGTTTTAGGGCAATAACCTGATACGCAAACTAGTGACTTTAACTTATTTACCCATTCAGATTGTACTTGAAAGTTTTCATCAACAGTACGAATGACCACAATATCACGAGCACCACGGTTATAAGCTTCTTTCACAGGTAAAGGTGCGGCTAAACCACCATCTAAATACATATCATGCACTAAATCAGTATTAGAGCTTTGAATAATGGCATCGTTTGCGGCCTTTGTTGTTAGCCAAGGCGTTAAGTTCACTCCATCTTTATATAAAAATGGCAGTGCGCTTGATGCTTTTAATAATGCCAACCATTGCGTATCTTCACCATTTGGGCTCAAATAATACGGTTTACGATCAGCTGCGTTAGTGGTTGTGATCAACAGTTCGCGTTTACCTAGGCTTTGTGTTGCTGTTTTAAAATCAAGGGCACGGTTTACCTCTTTGGTTTTATCAAAATACCAATCAAGGTCAACAATGCTTTTACCAAACAGCCCGCGGCCAAGTTGGAAAAAACGTTTATGACGAGAAAGGCCTCTGATCAAACGTTTTGCATAGCCTTTTTGACGCGCTAAATAACTTGTTAAGTTTTGTGAGCCTGCCGATGTGCCAATGAATAAATCGAATGGATCGTAATTATTTTCTAACCATGCATCGAGCACACCTGCGGTAAAAATCCCTCGTTGCCCACCACCCTCAGCGATTAATGCTGTTTTTGTTTGTGGTTCTACTGCGGCAATTGTTTGAGATTTCACGGTGCACCTTCCTAGGGTTATGGTTAATAAATATATTGTATTAAGTTAATTTCAATCCTTAAAACGGATTATATAAATTGATTTAATCTATAAAATCGTTTAATAAATGAGTGTCAGGGCTTAATCAATGCGCATAAAACTCATTACACGCATTCACTATTTGCCAAACCGTATTAGTTCATGATGCTTGCTAATATTTCCAGCGCATGTTGTCTGTCACTCAATTCATACAGGTCATTTGTAAAAATAAACTCATCAACCTGTAGCGTTTGTTTAATCATACTCAGCTTATGCTTAACGCTCGCTTGACCGCCAACAACAGAAAGTCCTAAAAAGTTTTCTACTTGCATTTTTTCTTGCGCTGTCCACAAGCCTTCCATTGTTGCAACAGGCTCTTTAAGCCAAAGTGGCTTGCCGCGCATAAGTGCTAAGATGCGTTGTTTCGCTGTGGTTGCTAAAAACTGTGCTTGTTCATCGGTGTCAGCTGCAACAACGGGTAAGCCAAGCATGACGTATGGCTTATCTAATACCTCAGATGGTTGAAATTCTCTGCGATACAATGCAATGGCATCTTCAACAAAGCGTGGGGCAAAATGACCAGCAAATGCATATGGCAGGCCTTTTTTTGCCGCAAGTCCAGCACTATAAAGGCTTGAGCCCAGTAACCAGATTGGTACATTTGTATCTTCACCTGGGATTGCGCGTACTGGAGAGTCACCTTTATATGGGCCAAGTAAAGCTTGCAGCTCCGTTACTTCATCATTGAAGTGCTCAGCACGTTGTTCGTCACGGCGCAAAGCACGGCTGGTAATTGGGTCACTACCTGGTGCTCGGCCTAAACCTAAATCAATGCGACCGGGGTATAAACTCTCTAGGGTGCCAAATTGCTCAGCAACCACCAGCGGTGGATGGTTAGGTAACATCACCCCACCTGCACCTACGCGAATATTCTGAGTTTTACCTGCGATATGACCTATCAGTACTGAAGTTGCGGCACACACGATTCCGCGCATATTATGATGCTCTGCCATCCAAAACCGATTAAAACCCAGTTTGTCGGCTGTTTTTGCATAGGTAACACTATTTGCTAGTGTTTGCGAAACGGTTTCGTGCTCTTTCATTGGGCTCAATTCAAGCAATGAAAAAGGTGTGTTGCTAAGATCTGACATTCGCTCTCCAAAATTTAACTCTTTATAATTAGTTAATGAGAGCGAATGGCTATTTTTCAAATGCTAATTAGGCACGGCTTTGTTGCTGTTTTTCCACCTTTAGGCCATCGGCATCAATACCACGCTTCCAATAAGCTGATGCAACAATGTGTTCACGGTCAATTTCAAAACTGCTTGTTACTAATCGGCGAATTGCTTTTACCAAGTTTGCTTCTAGTGCCATAAACACCATAGGTTGCGTGTTATAGCCAGCACATAAGCGTGTTACTTGGTCGAGTAGATCTGTTTCTGGCTCATCTGTAACTAACCATTCAACACTATGTTGGATGTGTGCCTTAATTTGCTCAAGCTCAATGATGTCGGCTTTATCAGCAACATGAATAATGACATCAACAGTGGCATCTTGTGGCAGGGCTTGTAAGTAGCCATTGATTGCATTTACTGAAGTTAAATCTGCCAGCATTAAATAATGTGTTTGCGTAAAATCAGTGAGTTTTTTAGGGCCTGGGCCTGCTATACCTACCTCGTCGCCTACACACGCATTTTGTGCCCAGTTGGTTGCCACGCCTTGATGTTGGTTAACCACAAAATCGAGGGTAATTGCACCGTTAAATGGGTTGATATCACGAATAGTGTAAGAGCGCATTAATGCTGGGTGCTCAGCGTGTAAATCAAGTTCAACTTTTGATTCTCCGGCATGCGGGAGTAGCACCTTTACGTACGCACCTTTTGCATCTTGTGGAAAATCGGCAAACTCCTCTGAGCCAACAACAATTCTTTGTAGATGCGGGGAAATACGTGTAGTACTTAATACGTTTGCACGACGAACTTTTCTAGCCATCTTGGTCTCCTAGCTGGTTAAATTGCACAACGCCCCAATAGTTGATATAGTCAACTATACGCTTTTAATTGACTTTGTCAACTAATGTAAACTTGCTTAACTTAGGTGAATCATGCCACAAACCTCTCTTTCTTCAGCTTTATTTACACTGGCACAAAGTTACCGTGTCACTGTACGCGAAGCCATTAACGCCAACGAGCTTGGTCTTAACGCACTGCATGTACGCTGTTTACATATTATTGCCGAAACACAGCACTGTACTGCCAATGATATTGTTGCCAAAACTGGTCGTGATAAAGCACAAATAGCACGCTTAGTAAAAGAGCTTATAAAGCTTGAACTGGTTTCTAAATGTGCCGACGAAAACGATAAGCGCTGTTTAATTTTATCCTTTACTGATCAAGGTAACGCCCTGTTCTCGCGTTTAGAAGTTGCAGAGCAAGAAGTTGATGCCAAACTTTGCCACGGTTTAACTGATCAACAAGTACGTGATTTTATCGCTATTGCCACAACCATGATCGAAAATATCAATCACAACACCCCGTGATCTTATTGGCAAGATAACCACAAACCACTATACTGTACAAACGTACAGTATAGTGGTTTTGTTATGCGTGTTATTCCTATTTATATCGAAGCTGGCGTATGTGGTTTTGAATCACCGGCAGCACAATACAAAGAGCTAGGCTTATCATTAGATCAGCTATTGATTAAACACCCTGATGCAACATTTATTGGTATTGCCTCTGGCGAATCAATGCAAGGTGTGGGGATTTTTGATGGTGACTTATTACTGGTTGATCGCGCCGAAGACGTTAAAAATGGCGATGTCATTGTCGCGAATCTAAATGGTTTATTTGTTTGTAAGCTATTAGATAAACACAATGCACAGTTATTATCAGCCTCACCTAAATACCCCGCAGTGCAACTACGCCAATCGGATGAATTTCAATTAGAAGGCGTGGTCACTCGCTCAATTCGCTTACATCGCAGTAGTAAAGAGCTATTAGCATGTACGCCTTAGTCGATGCGGTGGCCTTTTATGCCAGCGCCGAAAAAGTATTTGATCCGGCTATTCGTAGTAAACCGGTTGTGGTTCTTACTAACAACGATGGTTGTATTTGTGCCGTGTGCCCTATTGCACGAAAGCTGGCTATTCCAAAATTTCAGCCTTATTTTCAAGTAAAGAAAATACTCGAAGATAACCAAGTGGTGATCCGCTCATCTAACTATGAGCTGTATGCGGATTTAAGCGAGCGGATGATGAACGTGATTGGCCGCTTTTGCGATAATCAGCACATATACTCTATTGATGAATCATTTTTAAACTTTACTGGTTTCAAAAAACTTATTCACGATTGGCATCGTTATGGCCATGATATTCGCCGTACCGTATGGCGCGAAACAAAGCTGCCAGTCGGTGTTGGATTTGGCCCAACAGCAACCCTAGCCAAAGCCGCCAATCATGCAGCGAAAAAACTCCCCGGCTTTGATGGCGTTGCAGTGATTGACTCAGAAACTTCACGGGTAGCCATTCTAAAAGCCATGGACGTACAAGATGTTTGGGGCGTTGGTCGACGCTTAGCTAAAAAACTCAAAGCAATGAATATTAATACAGCCTTTGATTTAGCCGAGCAAGACCCACGAAAAATGAAACGCCTATTTAGTATTGTATTAGAGCGCACAGTGAACGAGTTACGCGGTAAAAGCTGTTTAGCCTGGGATGAAGTACGCCAAGACAAAAAAGAAATTTTTTCGACCCGTAGTTTTGGAGAGCGTATCACTGACGCCACCGCGCTGAAAACGGCACTGATCAATCATTGTGTCATTGTAGCAAGAAAACTACGTGCGCAAGGCTCACACACTCAACGCTTATTAATGTTTGTGGCCAGTTCTCCTCACCAAGATGGCTATTATAAAAAGTCCTATATTTATGAGTTTAGTGTCGCCACCGCCGATAGTTGCGTGTTTGCCAATGCTATCAGCGAGGTATTTGATCATCTCTATAAACCTGGGGTACGATTTTATAAATGTGGTGTAGGTGCTCTTGAGTTATCAAGCCACATGTTTCAGCAACCTGATCTATTTCAAGCGCCTATCGATAACCCAAAACTGATGAAGTGTCTTGATAGCATTAACACCCGTTATGGCGTGGGTACCCTTGCCATAGCCAGCGAAACTCCAACGACCCGTTGGCATATGAAACGCGCGTACTTATCGCCTCATTACACAACCCGCTGGCATAACCTACCAAAAATACATTGTTAAAAATCTGCCAGCTTAGCATTTAGTAAACTGCATAAATCCTTAGGTGCCAACGAAATCTCAAGGCCTCGCTTACCAGCTGAAACATACATCAAGTCAAAGCTATCTGCAGATTGATGCACATAGGTATTAAGGCGCTTTTTCTGACCTAGCGGGCTTACTCCACCTAAAATATAACCTGTGGTATTTTCGACTTTTTGTTGTGGAGCCATTTGTACTTTTTTAACCTTTGCCGCCTTTGCCAGCATTTTCAGGTTAACTTGTTGGCTAACTGGCACAATAGCAACCAAAAGCTGGTGGTCAGCGTCTTCAAGTACTAAGGTTTTAAATACTTGCTCAGCTGGTAGCTTAAGCTTTTCAACCGCTTCAAGGCCAAACTGTTGTTGCGAAGGCTCATGCTGATAGCTGAGCACATCAAAGCTAATACCTTTCTTCTTCAGTAAGTTTATAGCCGGCGTCATTGATTTTCCTATAACTAATTAATTAGCAGTCACTTTATAAAACATACCGTGAACAAGGAATATAAGGCAATAGAAAAACCGCTACAAAACACACGAAATAGACCTAATTCGACTACACTAAAGTAATGAATCCTGGGCAGGGTAACAAGCATGTCTAGACACACAGGGCTCTATCTAGCCAAACAGTTATTTATCATACTCACCCTATTGTATGCAGTGAATTTTGTGTGCAACGAATACCTCGCGTGGAATGCCTACATGGATTGTCAAAGCAAATGCCATACGCTTGGCTTAGAAAAAGGCCGAATACAAAACACCACATTTTCAGAGGATGTGACTTTATGCCGTTGTCTTGCTGATACCGACTACTACGTTGTGCTGAACTAAATCTGAAAATACCGACTAGGAATTAGGGAAATTTCACGTATTATTAAATTGATTATAAGTTAAACAAAGGAAAGTACATGTTTTTAGACTACTTTGCACTGGTCATGCTAGTGTTTGTAACGGTAGTAATATTTTATGGTGTTATTGCCATTCACGATATTCCCTACGAAATTGCCAAAAAGCGTAATCACCCTCATCAAGATGCCATCCATTATGCAGGCTGGGTTAGCCTATTTACCCTACACGTGCTGTGGCCATTTTTATGGGTTTGGGCGACATTATGGCGTGATGACCGCGGTTGGGGTTTTAACCAGATCCAAAAGGAACAAGAAGACTTAGCTGAAAAAGTGGCAAGCCTGACAGCCACAGTGGCAGCGCTACAAGCACAAATAAATGCTCAATCGAATAATAAAGAGAAATAGAATATGGATTTGTTATTAATACTCACCTATACCGCATTGTGCATTGGTATCTTTAAAGTTTTTAAAATCCCACTAAATAAATGGACGGTACCTACCGCGGTACTTGGTGGTGTGGTGCTGATCGGCGCTTTGATCCTGTTAATGAACTATAACCATCCACATTCAAATATGGCCAGCAGTGCCTATGTCACAACACCTATTGTGCCAAATGTACGCGGAACCGTTGAAGAAGTGGCTGTTAAGCCAAATCAGCCCGTTAAAAAAGGTGAGTTATTGTTTCGCCTAGACGATACCTTATATCGAGCCAAACTAAATCAAGCGATTGCCGCTTTGCAAGATGCAAAACAGTCAGTGCTTGGTTTAGAAGCGGCCTATAAATCAGCACAAGCCAGTGCACTAATGGCTAAAGCTGAATATGATCGCAGTAAGAAAGAATACGAACGTTATGAAAAAGGGGCAAAAAGCGGTGCTTACTCAAAAGGCCAAGTTGATAATAAATTAGGTGTATACTTAGCAGCAAAGGCAAGTTACGAAGCAGCACAGGCCGAAGAGCTACGTCAAAAACTTGCATTTGAGTCTGAAATAAACGGCGAACAAACTAAAATTGCCGCAGCTCGCGCTAATTTAGAGCAAGCTCAATTTAACTTAGACAGCACAAGCGTTTATGCACCTACCGATGGCTATGTTACACAACTAACATTACGCCCTGGGATGATTGCAGTACCAATGCCACTACGCCCAGTAATGACCTTTGTGCACAAAGAAGATACCGTTTACGTCGCTGCATTTAGACAAAATTCACTATTAAGACTCGAACCAGGCTACAAAGCAGACTTTATCTTTAAAGCTATTCCTGGCAAAACCTTTGCGGGTGAAGTAATCGATGTATTACCTGCTATTGGTGAAGGGCAAGTACAAGCACAAGGCACACTGATGGGCACTGAGTTTTTTGCTCGCCAAGGCCGCGCAATTGTCACCTTAAAAATCACAGACGACATGAGTGAATATAACCTACCACAGGGGACAAGCACAGAAGTCGCTGTTTATTCAGAACACTTCGAGCACGTATCAGTAATGCGTAAAGTATTGATCAGAATGAAAAGTTGGCAAAACTACCTATTCTTAGATCACTAAAGTAGGCAATTACCAATAAAAAAAGGCGCTTATTAGCGCCTTTTTTACTATCTAACTAAAGTTACTTAACTAGAGTTACTTAGTTAGGTCATCGAAAAACTTCTTAACACCGTCAAAGAAACCTTTTTCTTTTGGACGATTTTTAGAGCCATCTTTACCCATGCTTTGCTCAAGTTCTTCAAGCAATTCACGTTGACGATCATTAAGATTAACCGGCGTTTCAATAACCACTTTACAGATCAAGTCACCTTGAGCGCCACTACGTACAGACTTAACGCCTTTACCACGCATACGGAACATCTTGCCCGTTTGGCTTTCTGATGGGATCTTCAGTTTTGCACGGCCATCCAGTGTCGGTACTTCAATTTCACCGCCCAGTGCTGCTGTTGTGAAGCCAATAGGCACTTCACAATACAGGTTATTACCATCACGTTGGAAAATCGGATGTTCACGTACAGAAACCTGAACGTATAAATCACCTGCTGGTGCTCCATGCATGCCCGCTTCACCTTCGCCCGATAGACGAATACGGTCACCTGTATCAACACCCGCTGGGATCTTAACTGATAAGGTCTTAGTTTTTTCTACGCGACCTTGGCCATGACAGCTGTCACATGGATCAGAAATAATTTGACCTGTGCCCTGACACGTAGGACAAGTTTGCTGAACCGCGAAGAAACCTTGGCGCATTTGTACTTGGCCTGCACCATGACAGGTAGTACATGTTTTTGGTTTAGAACCCGCTTTTGCACCGCTACCGTCACATGGCTTACAGCTAACCCAGGTTGGTACTTTAATTTCGACATCTTTACCACGAACAGCCTCTTCAAGGCTTAAGTCCATGTTGTAACGTAAGTCCGAACCACGTTGTTGACGCGATTGACGACGACCACCGCCACCACCAAAGATATCTCCAAACACATCACCGAAAATATCACCAAAATCACCATGACCGCCGCCGAAGCCACCGCCATGACCGCCACCACCTTGTTCAAAGGCTGCATGGCCGTACTGATCATACATTTGACGCTTTTGCGGATCAGTTAGTACTTCGTAGGCATCTTTTACTTCCTTAAATTTAGCTTCAAGGTCTTTATCGCCTGCGGTACGGTCTGGATGATATTTCATCGCTAAGCGCTTATACGCTTTTTTTATGTCTCGTTCGCTGGCATCTTTGCTCACGCCGAGAACTTCATAATAATCGCTTTTTGACATATCTATCACACTACTCTTTTTACTGCAGCTACACTGCGTAAGGTAAATCGACTGATACAAATCGTATTATGGTCATAACCATTTAAGAGGATTAGCAACTTATCAATTTACCGTTTATATACATGCAAAAGGCGCGTCAAGCGAAATCGCTGGCGCGCCTCAATCATTTCATCCTAACTTAATTGGCTAAACAAAGCAGCCATTATTACGTTAGGCAGAAGCGAAACAAGCAATTACTTGTCGTCTTTCACTTCTTCGAACTCTGCATCAACAACATCGTCGTCTTGTTTTGCAGAAGATTGCTCAGCACCTGCATCCGCACCGCCTTGTTGCTGCTGTGCTTTAGCTTGTGCAATTTCCATTAGCTTTTGCGACTTCTCAGCAAGAGCTTGAGTTTTCGCTTCAATCTCTTCTTTGTTGTCACCTTTAATCGCCGCTTCTAGCTCTGTAAGCGCAGCTTCGATTGCTTCTTTATCTTCTGCAGGTAATGCATCACCCGCTTCTTCGATTTGCTTACGTGTACCGTGAACCATTGCATCAGCTTGGTTACGAGTTGCTACTAGCTCTTCGAATTTCTTATCTTCTTCAGCGTGCGCTTCAGCATCACGAACCATTTTTTCTACTTCATCGTCGCTTAGACCTGAAGAAGCTTGGATTGTGATCTTCTGCTCTTTACCTGTATCTTTATCTTTAGCAGATACATGTAAGATACCGTCCGCATCTACGTCGAATGTTACTTCGATTTGTGGAGTACCACGTTGTGCTGGACGAATGCCTTCTAGGTTAAATTGACCTAGTGACTTGTTATCGCTTGCACGCTTACGCTCACCTTGTAGTACGTGAATCGTTACCGCTGATTGGTTGTCTTCAGCTGTTGAGAAAACTTGTGATTTCTTAGTAGGAATCGTCGTGTTTTTCTCGATTAGAGCTGTCATTACTTGACCCATAGTCTCGATACCTAGTGATAACGGAGATACGTCAAGTAGTAGTACGTCTTTAACGTCACCAGCTAGTACACCACCTTGAATCGCTGCACCTACTGCAACTGCTTCATCTGGGTTAACATCTTTACGTGGCTCTTTACCAAAGAACTCAGCAACTGTTTTTTGTACTAAAGGCATACGTGTTTGACCACCAACAAGGATGATGTCATTTACGTCGCTTACTGATAAATCAGCATCAGCTAGTGCACGCTTAAGTGGCTCGATTGACTTAGTTACTAAGTCTTCAACAAGTGACTCAAGTTTTGCACGAGTAACTTTAACGTTCATGTGCTTAGGACCAGTTGCGTCGGCAGTCACGTACGGTAAGTTAACTTCTGTTTGCTGTGCAGAAGAAAGTTCAATCTTCGCTTTTTCAGCAGCTTCTTTAACACGTTGCATTGCAAGTGGATCAGTTTTAAGGTCGATACCTTGATCTTTCTTAAACTCTTCAACTAAGTAGTTGATAACACGGTTATCGAAGTCTTCACCACCTAAGTGAGTGTCACCGTTAGTTGCTAGAACTTCAAACGTGTGCTCGCCTTCAACTTCGTCGATTTCGATGATAGAGATATCAAAAGTACCACCACCTAAGTCATATACAGCAACAACGTTTTCACCTTTGTTTTTGTCCATGCCGTATGCAAGTGCAGCGGCAGTTGGCTCATTGATGATACGTTTAACTTCAAGACCAGCAATACGACCAGCATCTTTAGTAGCTTGACGTTGTGAGTCATTGAAGTATGCAGGTACTGTGATTACTGCTTCAGTAACCGCTTCACCTAGGAAGTCTTCTGCTGTTTTCTTCATTTTTTTCAGCACTTCTGCTGAAATTTGTGGTGCAGCACGTTTCTCGCCACGTGCTTCAACCCATGCATCACCGTTATCAGCTTTTACAATTTTAAAAGGCATGATACCGATATCGCGTTGTACTTCTTCGTCTTCAAAACGACGACCAATTAGACGCTTGATTGCAAATAATGTGTTAGTTGGGTTAGTTACTGCTTGGCGTTTTGCAGGTTGACCAACTAATGTTTCACCGTCTTGCGTATATGCAATGATCGATGGTGTTGTGCGATCGCCTTCCGCGTTTTCGATAACGCGTGCTTTATCACCGTCTAGTACTGCTACACAAGAGTTAGTAGTACCTAAATCGATTCCAATAATTCTACCCATGAATCTTCTCCAACTTCAAAATTCGTTAAAACGTTCGATGACTAGTAAATAGGGGTGCAGGAAACTGAATTCAACTGTAAAAATGAAAAAAATTTACTTTTTTTTGAAATATTTTCGAAATGGGCGTTTTTTCCACAAAAAGCGCTGTTTTCTCAACCTGCTTGCAGGATAAACAAACTGGTCTGATGACTTTAGCTATGCTATAACAAACACCATAACAATAAATGTTAAGGAAAATTATGCATTTTGAACAATTACTCGCCATGGCAGCTGAACTAGGCAAAGACAAAACAAAAGTGATGCAGTTTCCAGAAAACTGGTGCCAAGGCCGCACAGCGTTTGGTGGATTATCTGCAGCTTTATTATATCAAGCTATACGTCAGCATATCGATAGCTCTCGCCGCTTACTATCTTTAAGCACTAACTTTGTTGGCCCGTTAATCGCTGACAATGATTTTTCAATCGACGTTGAAGTCTTACGTGAAGGCAAAAACAGTGCGCAGGTACTCGCTAAAGTGATTCAAAATGGCGATGTTTGTGTGATTACACAAGCCTGTTTTGGGGCTGAGCGTCAGTCCGATGTTCGTGTAGATGTCACTAAGACCATGCAGCTAAAACCTGTTGATGAGCGTTTCACTCTACCTTATAAAGAAGGCGTGATGCCGGCATTTTTCCGACATGTGGCACTGTGTTTACAAGACGGCAATATGCCATTCTCTGGAGCAGACACCTCACATTTAGGTGGTTGGATGAAATTCAAACATGTACCAGAGCAAATGACTGAAGCCCATATCATCGCTCTAACAGATGCATGGCCACCAACCTTATTACAAATGTATAAGCAACCTGCACCTGCAAGTAGTATGTCGTGGTACATAGAATTTGTTGAAGAACCTTCAATTGCCCATGATGCTTGGATTGGCTACGAAGCAGTAACACATCATAGTAAGGATGGCTATGGGCTAGAAGATGGCTGCATTTGGAGTGAAGACGGCAAGCTAATTGCGCTAAGCCGCCAAACCGTCGCGTTATTCGCGTAACTCAGGCTCTGAAAGTTGCGCATACTCAGTACCATCAAGGCGAATAATTGCTTGGTACTGGCCTGACTCAATAATCTCACCAAGACCCAAATTAAAGGTGTTTTTTAACGTTTTACTGTAAAAAAACGCAGGTCTTGGTGCTTCTTTAAAGATTGCATGCACAATAAAAGGTTTTACCTCAGCGCTTTGTTTATATTTTTCTAAATAATATAAAAACACCCGTCGCTCTAAAATAATTACATCGACCCAGCCTTTCATAAGGTGATCAACTTGTGCTTCTTGGTTAACTACTTCTTCGTAAGAACGCAAAATATTGGTAACCGATTTAAAAGGTGCTTCAATGAAATTCGTCGCATTTTGAAAGGCAAGCACGCTTTTACCTGCTAAATCGTAAATACTATTAATTTTCAGCTCTTTATTGGCAAGGCTAACCGCCACATTTTGGTAGCTCAGTAGCTCGTCACTTTTATAAACATGCGGCGTGAGTACGGGTGGAAAATTTAATGCAATATCTACTTTGCCCTGCATAAGCTGCTGCTCAGCACGCTTATTAGACATGTAATGGATATCGATATTAGAAATGCCTTGCGATTTAAAAGCAGCTTTCAATATTTCGAGTTGAATACCGCTGTTAGTGTCTTGAATGACGTAAGGAGGCAAAGAGGCGCTTGCAGCAACAACTATAGGCTTTTGCGTATTTGGCTCAGATAAACACTCACCTTTAACACTAACAAACAACATTAAAAGGATAAATAATTGCTTCACTGATCACCTTAAAGAATTAAATGTATTAAAAAGCGTAATCGCTTTGTACAAATATTAGCTTATATTAAACAAAGGTGCATTTGAATTTATACACTATTTGATGCAAACTTAACTAAGTTCTTGTTTAAGAGACCCTAAGTTTGCAAACAGCCTGTCCTAGCTGCGATCTTGTCATTGAGATCCCACACTTAAGTGCAAAACAAGTGGCAATATGCCCTCATTGCAATACAAAGCTTTCGGCATCGCAAGCTAACCAAGATAGTATGGTGGTCGCACTAAGCTTAAGTGCTATTGTTATGCTACTGAGTAGTATGTTTTACCCATTTCTGTCTTTTACCAGTAGTGGTATTACCCAAACAATCACCTTACCCGATGCCGCACGTATTCTCTTTAATTACGACAACGACTTTTTAGGTTTGTTCATCGACACCAGTATTATTGGTCTGCCACTACTTTTATTAGTACTCATAATTCCTCTGCATTTAGGCTTACTAAAAGCGCTGCCGTATCAATGGGGAAAAAGACTGTTAAAAACCACCTTTGCGTTAGAGCCTTGGATCATGTCTGAGATTTTCTTAATTGGTGTGATGGTCAGTATGGTTAAAATTATGTCGATGGCCGATATTGAATTTGGTGTAAGCTTTTGGGCCTATAGCGCTTTTGTTATCTGTTATGTGGCAGCCACAGCAAAATTAAATAAGCACACCTTATGGCAACAATTAAAAGAACCAGAATATATAGAGCAAACACAGCCAAATACGCGTGCTATTGATCAAGGATTAAGAGCATGTCATGTTTGTGGACAACTGTGTGCGACCGAAACCTGTTCACGCTGCGACTCTAAAACTTACAGTCGTAATCCTTTTAGTGTGCAAAAAGCCGCTGCGTGGTTATTAACCTCAGTGGCCTGTTATATTCCAGCCAATGTCTATCCTATTATGTACACCACAAGCCTTGGCGATGAAACTCCATCGACCATTATTGGTGGGGTAATGATTTTATGGAATAGTGGCTCGTACCCTATCGCAATGATCATCTTTTTAGCGAGTGTGGTTGTTCCCCTTGCCAAAGCGCTAATATTAAGTTTTTTATGCTTTATGGTGATGAAGCCAGCAAACAGACAAACTAAAAGCTATACACGTATCTACCAATTGACTGAATTTATTGGTAAATGGTCAATGATCGATGTATTTGTTGTGGCGATTCTAGTAGCCTTAGTACAACTAGGAAACTTAATGTCAGTAACACCTGGCATTGGCACAATATTTTTTACAACCATGGTTATTTGCCAAATGTTGGCAGCCCATGCGTTTGATCCACGTTTATTGTGGGATAACCCAGATAACTTAAGTACTGCGAAACAAGAGACCTTGGCATGAGCGAAACTGCTAAAATAAAAACAGCGCCAAATATATCGGCCATCTGGATCATTCCAGTTATTGCCTTATTAATTGGCGCATGGATGTTGTACCAGTATCAAGCAAATAAAGGCACCACCATCTTCATCAAAATGCCTCATGCAGAAGGTATTGTGGCTGGTAAAACAGAAATAAAAGTACGTAGCGTGAAGGTTGGCCAAATCGACCATGTTCGTTTATCAGATAAACAAAATAGCGTTATCGCACGGGCGCAAATCGATAAACATTACGACGATTTACTCACAGATGATGCTAAAATTTGGGTTGTAAAACCACGGATTGACGATACCGGCATAAGCGGCATGAGTACCCTACTCTCTGGTGTGTATTTAGAATTTGCACCGGGTGAAAGTAAAAAGCTGGCCGAAAGATTTGAGCTACAAGATGAACCGGCTCTAATTGGTAAAGATGTAAAAGGTGGGCGCTTCACCCTATTAAGTTATAACGCAGAAGTGCTTGATGTGAGTACCGGTATTTACTTTAAAGATTACAAAATTGGCCAAATAGAAACCGCCACCTTTGATTGGAAGAATCAAGCGATGAAATATGGCATTTTTATCAATGAGCCATATCAAAACTTGATCACCTTAAACTCTATTTTCTGGGTAAACTCAGGCATCGAAATAGACCTCTCTGCAGATGGTATTAATGTTAATACAGGCTCGTTAAGTAAATTGCTCAAAGGCGGTATTTCTGTTGGTATTCCTGAGCAACAAGCGCCCGGTGAAGTTGCCAGTAACGGCCATAGTTTTTCTTTAAGTAATAGCTACAAAGCCGCCTTAGAAGAACGCTTTTATGATTTTGACTACTACTTAATCGACTTTGAGCAATCAATTCGCGGCTTACGCGCTGGCGCTCCTGTAGAATACCGAGGTATGCGTATCGGTAGTGTAGTTGAAGCACCTGCAAGTGTCATAATAGATGGTAAGCCCGCACACTTTAGAACTGATAACACCGCAGTACCTGCCCTGATAAAGATTGAGTATGGGCGCCTCTACCACGACAGTACAGCAGCACGCGAGTTTTGGCATTCGAGTTTAAATGGCTGGATCAAAAATGGTCTTCGAGCATCTTTAAAGCCGGGTAACTTACTCACTGGCGCCGTGTACGTTGACTTAGATATTTACGATAATGCAGAGCCTGCCGAATTAAAGACAATAGCCGAGTACACTGTATTCCCGAGTGTATCAAGCGGTATTACAGTCATAGCAGACCAAGTCTCTGATGTATTAAATAAAGTAAATAACCTTAAAATTGAAGATAGCTTGGCACAAATGCAGACCACCTTTGCCGAGTATCAAGCGCTTGCTCATGACATGAGAGAGCTACTAAATAAGCAAGATACGCAAGACTTACCGGGTGATATTAATCGCAACTTTGCAGAAATGACTAAGAGCATGCAACAGTTCGATAAAACCATGAAACAATTCGAAAAAACTATGGCAAGTTATGAGCAAGGTTCAACATTCCACCAGCAGTTGCAAACAACTTTATCTGAATTTAAACGTTTAAGTGAAGAGCTACAGCCACTCACACGAGGTTTAAACCAGCAACCTAATATGTTGATCTTTGATAAAGAGCTACCAGCAGACCCAACGCCGAGGAAACAATAATGAACTATAAACTCTGTGCTTCAGTGGCATCAGTGCTGTTACTTTCGGCCTGCAGTCAGACTTCGTTCTCAACCATTGAGTATTATCAATTTTCGCAGCCAATTGTAGCAATGCAGCGCTTAGCTGAGAATACGCAAGCTCAGCTCAGAATTAACACCGTACAGTTACGTGGTGCGCTGAATAATCGCGGCATTGCTATGGTTCTCGACAACAACCGTGTCAATGCTGCTAACTACCATTTATGGAGCGAATCACCTGATTTAATGTTAACCGCCAGTGCCCATCAACAGCTTTATACTGAACTTGATAATTGGATGGTAATAAAAGGTTTACCGGTGATAACCGATTTAGATCAGCAAAGTTTCTATGAATTAGAATATGAGCTACATCACTTCAACGGCGATGAACAAGGCAATGCCAACATTGCCGGGCTTTGGCGTTTGTACTATACAAACCCTGAGTCGGGCCGAAAGTTAAAAGCAGTCAATTACTTCAATGAGCTTACGCCATTACAAGACAGTGATTACGAAGGGCTTGTTGCAACACTTGAGTCAACCTGGCTAAAGGTCAACAAACAGGTTGCAAACGAGGTATCAAAGCTTGCTCTTTAATAAGAGTTTTAAAGGCTGATTGTCATCATTAATGATGACATCGCCTAGAAACTCAAAACCGAGTTTCTGTAACACCTTCTGTGAACCAATATTTGTTTGCGAGGTTATTGCAGCAAGCACACCAAGCTCTAATACGTGTTTTTTTGCCATCAATAACCGAGCAGCAGCTGTAATGATACCCTTACCTTCATATTTAGCTAACAAGGCAAATCCTAAATCGGGGATAGCTAACGCATCGCGCTGAAAGAGCCCCACCATTCCAACTGGTGTATCATCAGCTAAACAAACAATATAACTGCCAAAGCCCAATTGCTGGTGGCTATTTATAAAGGTTTGTTGAATATAATGCTCAGCTTGTACGGGCGTATTAATGTTTTTATTACCAATGTGCTCTAAAAATGTTGCTTGGTTTAAAAGCTCAACGATAAAAGTCGCATCATCAGGCTGCCCGGCACGTAAATATATATCTAACATTTATTAAAACACCTTACTAACGACATCATTGGTAAAATTAAGGCAATCAAGAACACGCTCTTTTTGTACTTTAGATAACTCGTCAATATCGAAATAGCCGAACTCTGTGTGCTCATCGCTCAACATTATCTCTGCGTCCTCAGCTATATAAGCACGGAAAATAAACGCATGAGAGTTAAACGCTGTATGATAATAAACACCACTTAAATAAGCTATTTCTACGTCACAATTAAGTTCTTCTTGGCATTCGCGAAGTAACGCTTGATGAATGGTTTCACCTTTATCTAAAGCGCCGCCAGGTAACCCCCAACTTTTTTGACCGTAATCAGCTTTTAGTAATAACACCTGACCTTGGTTGTTGGTGATAACCGCATGGCTACTGAGTCTGTAAGTATCTGAAAATGCCATAATCCCTTTGCTCAATTAATAAAAAGTGACGTTATTGATGAGTGTAAAATAATTATCATCGCAATAAAAATTGTTATTGACTAAATTAATATTCAGGATTATTTTTCTTGCGATGTTTTGGGCAAAACAAAAGCAGTATACCCTCTATACTGTCTGGCGCCAGCCAACGCAGGCACTTTCCCTAATGGGTCCATAAAAGTGTGTTCGCGTAAAGCAGTTACTTGAGTCTATAGACTTTTGATTTCTGTAAGCAATCTCGCATTGCTTAACTGTGTGAAAAATATAATGCAAGAACCTTCTGCGTTAAGTTTACTGCCGCCAGTATTGGTGGTGGTTTTGGCCGTATTTTTACGCCGCCCTATTTTATCTTTACTAATTGGTGCTTTGTTTGGTTTAGCCATGCTAGGTCCAACCGCTGTGTTAGCCAATTTTGCTGATATTTCATTAAAAGTAATGCAAGACGAAACCATTGCCTGGCTAATTTTAGTCTGTGGTGGATTTGGTGCATTAATCGCTTTATTAGTAAGAACCGGGGGGGCAAGTGCCTTCGCCGAATTAGCGTTAAAGTTTGCCAAAGGCCAGCGCTCATCGTTAGTGATGACCTTTGTGCTAGGTGTGATTATTTTTATTGATGATTACTTAAATGCGTTAACCGTCGGTGAAACCATGAAACGTATCACCGATAAGTTTAAAATTAGCCGTGAAATGCTCGCTTATGTTGTTGACTCAACCGCTGCGCCTATCTGTGTGCTTGTACCACTCTCAACATGGGCCGTTTTTTTTGGTGGCTTGTTAGTTGACAATAATGTTGCACCAGAAGGCCAAGGTATTGCCGTCTACATTCAAGCAATCCCTTATATGTTATACGCTTGGTTTGCAGTAATTGTGGTATTACTGGTTAGCTTAAATGTGATCCCTGCTTTTGGTCCGATGAAAAAAGCACAACTACGTGCCATGAATAATCAAATCGAGATCTCGAATAGCCAATACACAGATATTCAAACAGCAGATGAATACGCAGTGAAAGCAGCGGAAGAAAACTTTGAAACAGCAGCATCAAACGGCAAACTCTATAACTTTTTAGTGCCGATAGTTTTACTTGTTGCGTTTACTGTTTACTTTGACATTGACGTATATAAAGGGTTGCTTGCAACCTTTGCCGTTGTTTTACCTTTTTACATGTTACAAAAGTTAATGACATTGTCAGAACTCGTTGAGCGTATGCTCGATGGTTTTAAAAGTATGATCCCCGCTATTGGGACTGTGGTTGCTGCATTTATATTTAAAGATGTGTGTGACCAATTAATGCTTCCGCAATATGTCATTAATACATTAAGCCCTTATATGACAGCACAGTACTTACCTGCCGTGGTGTTTTTAGCAATGGCAGTCCTTGCTTTTGCAACGGGTTCAAGCTGGGGTATTTTCGCGGTAACGATTCCTATTGTAATGCCACTGGCTTACGCTATAGATGCCAACATTCCTTTAGTGATTGGTGCTTTGTTGTCAGCGTCATCGTTTGGTAGTCAAGCCTGTTTTTATTCTGACTCCACGGTACTTGCTGCACAAGGCTCAGGGTGTGATTTAGTCAGCCATGCTATCACACAACTGCCTTATACCTTACTTGCAGCAAGCGCTGCATTTATAGGGTTTTTACTTATCGCATAAATCAAAAAGCCCAAGCAATTGCTTGGGCTTTTGTTTATCAACTATTAGGTTACTTTTGGAATTTGATCCCTTTGTAATAACTCTCTAAGTTTTCAACTTTTGTTTGGTCTTTCAGATCAGCAAATGGCTTATCTGCAAACTTACTACCACGCATTTGAATATTTAAACGTGCAGCTTCACTATTGAGCATCGTTTTCTTGTAGTAATCTTTCAGATCAGCCAATGTCACTTTTTCAACTTCAGCGATAAGCTTTTCTTTAGAGTCAAAGTTGAAGTTTTCACGGTACCAATCAGAAATAAGCGGTGACATTTCATCACTTAAATTCTTAGGTTGCTCTTTTAAAGACACAAGCGTTGCATTTTTAAGTTGTGCAAATGTTTCTTTTGTCATGTTATCAAGCTCAACAGCGTATTGCTTTTTGAACTCATCAAAACGCGCTTGCATTTCTTTAGGGCCTTTAACCGGTGTTTGAATATAAAGGCCCAAAGCAGAGTAGTCTTCGATAGGACGTGCAAGCGCACCAACCGCATAAGCTAACTGCTCTTCTGTACGTAACTTATCAAACGCAACGGTTCTAAAGTGGCTTTGTAAAATTTGTGCCTGTGCTTTTTGCTTATAACCTGGGGTTGGGTGAACAACCATATCAATAATTGCTACATCAGCTACATCAATATCTTTTTGCAGTACAATACGTTCACCAGGCTGAGGTAACCAGGCTTTGCTTCTGGCAAACTCAGTCGCTTCATGACCTTTAGGTAGTATAGCGGTTAGCTTACTCGCAATAGATTCAACATCGTTTTGGTTATAGTTACCAAACGTGAATACGCGTAGATCATTGGCTGCAAGTGTTGATTGTTTAATAGCCGAAAAATCGGCAAGGGTTAGTGCATCTGCCGCGGCAATCAAGGTTTCGGTGTCAAATTTACCACTACGAGTAAGCTTAGAGTACTCACCGAATGCTTGATAGAACGGGAACTGTTTTTGCTGATTGAGTAAATCACGCTTAAAACGATCGATTGCTTGGGCAAAACCTTCTTCAGACACATCTAGCGTTAGATTTTCAAGCGCCTGAGCTAAAAGTACGTCTTGTTTATCAGTAAAACCACTTAGTGATAACACAAGGCCGTTACTTGGTTGTAGCCCTAAGCTCATACCTGCAACGGCTGCTTCTGTGCTTAGTTTGCTTTGTTGTAAGTTATAAAGATCAGCCCACACTGCATAAAGAACTTGTGATTTAACATTCACAAGGGCATCAGGTGTATTAATATAAACTTCAACAAGACCTTTTGGTTGCTCAGCAAATTGCTGACTTGCTTGGCGCCAAACTTTTACACCCTGCTTATCAAATACCAGTTCAGGATGCGCTTGTTGTTTAAACTCCGCCGTTTTAATTGCAAAGCTTTCTGGTAATAAGCGGTTTACTGTTGGTAATGCTAAAGCGTATTCGCTCGGTTTGCTCCAGCTTGCAACTTCTGCTTCGCTGATATCTTCAATGCGGTATTTACCATCGTAAAAATGCAGCTGTGAATCTGTTTCTTCTTGCTTTGAAATATACCAAATACGTAGCGTATCTTCGTTTAATTGTGAAAGCACATTTTGCACCGCATCTGCATCAAACTTTGCATAATAATAAGGTGCGTTAATTGCGTTGTTCACAGGGAATTTTTGCATGCTATCAGTTAAGTTACTGACATAACCAAACTCATCACCTTTTTCGAGGAATTGAAATTCATTGTTTAATGATGTACGAATTTCATTAAAGTATTTGCTATCAACACCCTGCTCTTTAATAAGCGCAATGTACTGCATAACCATAGCGACAATTTCTTCGCGGTTTTGCATGCCAGCATCAGTCAATTCAATATTAACCGTTAAGCTGCCGTAGTTACCATATTGTGTTGGAGCATCAGAAGCAGATAAACGTGACACCCAGCCTTTATCACGCAAGATTTGCGCAGGACTACCTTGCATTTCGTTACTTAAAAGGTATGAAACAAAACGATTTGGTTTAACCGCAAACTGTGAACTGTTATCAGCAATTGTGAACTCTAACTGTAGTTGTTTTACATCTTCATTTGGTGAGTAGTAAACACGCTTTCCGCCAGCAACAGAAAAGTCTAACTTATCAGTCACCGTTGGTTTTTCGATTTTTTTATTTTCAATATCAGCAAAATACTGTTTAGCTTTTGCTTCCATTTCAGCAAGTGGACGATTTGAGATCATCGCCACTTTCATAATGTTCGATGAATAATATTTGTTATAGAAAGCAACGGTTTCTTTATGCAGATTGCTGCCTTCTTTGTCCCCTAAAGTTTCTAGGTTACCAATTAAGAAACGGTTTGCAGGGTGTGAGCCCATCATTTGACGCGCTAGTTTAAATTGGCCAAAAAAGTCCATTTCACGACGCATTGACCACTCTGCGTTTACTGCATTTTTTTCTTTGTCTGTGTATTCAGGGTAAAGCTTTGGTGATTTAAAAAAGTCTGCAAAGCGGTCAAGTGCTTCGTCGTAGGCATCATTGTTCACTTTGAACATGTAGTTTGTGATATCTAACCAGGTGTAAGCGTTATGTGCGCCACCATTTTTGGTCATGAAATCACTGTAACCTTTAGTGTCTGGGTAGCGGTCTGTACCAAGGAACAGCATATGCTCTAGGTAGTGCGCCATGCCTTGTTGCGACATAGGATCGTGCAATAAACCAACGCCTACACTCAAAGCAGCAGCTGATTTTTCAGCACTAGGATCTGAAATTAAAATTACATCAATTTCGTTATCTAGTTTTAATGTTTTGTACTCACGGGTGTCGTTTGGGCTGATAACTAACGAGTCAGGAATAAGGTTAGTATTAGCTGCAGGAGGCGTTGTGGTAGAAGTAGAAGAACAACCAGCTAACACTGCAAAAGCGATTGCACTGAGTCCAATTATTTTTTTCATTATTTTGTATCCATTAGAAATTGAATAAATTTTTATTTATCATGTGTTTTCGAGCGCCGCAATTCAATGCTTTTTAGCTAAGTTACAGCAAAACTTTGTAACACATTGTGAAAATGCAATACTTACGGTTAAGATTAATAGCAATAACTATAACAAAGGATGAGCTATGGAAAAGTGGCTAATTGTAGCAATGTTCACTCAGGTCTTTCTGACTTTTTCAGTCATGTACATTATGGGTAAGCGTCGTTTTCGTGCGGCAAAACAAAAAACCATCGAGATGAAAGACTTCTTAACAATGGAGCTTGAAAAGGCTGGGGATAATGTTCGCGTAGCAGATCGGAACTTTATCAATCAATTCGAAATGCCTGTGCTGTTTTTTATTGCGTGTTTAACAGCTCTGCAAGTCAATGCTGTAGGTACTGTATTTGTTGCCCTTGCTTGGGTTTATGTTGCATTAAGAATTATTCATAGCGTAATACACTTAACTTCAAACACCTTGAAGGCGCGCTATTATAGTTTTGTTGTCAGTAGCTTTATAATGCTAGTAATGTGGGTGCTTATTTTAGTTAGAATCTTCTAATAATCATCAATACAAAGAAATAAGGCGCTTTTTAGCGCCTTATATATACCCAAGCCACCTCAAGATGCAGAATTCAGCGTTTCTCAGGAGCTTAATATCAAGGCGTTACTTTGTTGGTTGGAATTATTTACGACGACTAAAGCCTGCAAGAGCTAATAAAGATAGCATCCACGCAAGACTCCCGCCTGAGCTACCACCGCCATTGTCTGAAGAGTTATCTTCATCAATTAGCGTGTTCTCTTTTGGTGATAAAGAAGCAGACGAATTCGGATCATCATCAATCACTGTCACACTGTTAATGTAAAATAAGTTTTCACCACTGAAACCTGATGTTGTATCTGGGCACTGCTCTTCATTAAGATTTACTACTGGGATTTCTCCACAGTGAACTAAAGAGGTGATTTGTTCTAAAACATCCATACTCTGTACAGTTACTTCACCAAAAACAGTAAAGCCACCATTTTGTAAGTCGAGGTTAGCGCTGTTATCTTTTAAATTGAAAAACCACTGACTTGTCGCACTATTAGCATTACCACCAAGCTTGGCCATTGCAATGGTACCTTTAACATTCGACAGCTCTGGCTCATTGGTAATAGCGTCAGCAGTTTCTATCGCCTCAAAATCAGTATCAAATTTAAAACCACCACCTTGCAATACAAAGTTATCAACTGAGCGATGGATAACCGTACCGTCGTAGCTGCCATCTGCAACATAGTTTAAAAAGTTTTCAACGGTAACAGGTGTATGTTGATCATAAAGGTGAACAGTAATACTGCCCAGATCTGTCTGCATTTCAACAATAGTAGCATTGGCTGTAAAACAGCTAGCCAATAAAGCAGGTGCAAGTAGATGTTTTTTCATTGTTTATCTTTCCTGATAATTTTTATTATAAAACTGCAAGAAGCTTAAACAAAATAAACGGCCGCTTAAATAGCAAACAAAACAGTTACACAAAACGCGCCAAAGCAATTACATCTCAGTTACATTAATTTACACCATGTATTCATTATGGTTATAAAAAATTTAAAGAATAAATCAAAATCGTCTTATCAAATAGGCTCAGTTTGTTAGTATCAGCACGACAACAATGAACACACAGGAATGAACCATGGCGAATGAAGAGAACGCAATATGCGATTTTGGCTTACACCAAGGTGAGCCTTACAGTAAGTTACCCGCTAGTTTTTTAAATTGGATGGTCGGCAATAATCATCAAAAGTCTCATTACGCAGAACAAGAACTACAACGCAGACAACTTGCCGCAACAGGACAACTAAATACAGAAAATAGCGACAAAAGTTTATAAAAGACATTTAATTTAAACTTAAGTCGTTTAAACTAAGCGCATAATTAACCTACTGCTCTATTCAGGCAAACAATTATGCGCTTTTTTTTACTAACATCGCTACTGGTTACCCTAACCGCATGTAGCTCCTCTTCTAATAATACTGATTCAGCCCAATATTTAACTCTGCTTCATACTAATGATAACCATGGTCGTTTTTGGCATAACGAACAAGGTGAATATGGCATGGCTGCTCGTAAGACTTTAATTGATCAACTAAAAGCCGAAGCCAAAGCACAAGGTCATGCTGTTTTACTGCTTTCTGGTGGCGATATCAATACGGGTATTCCAGAGTCTGACTTACAACACGCGGAACCAGATTTTAAAGGTATGTCGTTAATTGGTTATGATGCCATGGCAATTGGTAACCATGAGTTTGATAATCCACTGGCAGTACTTGATCAACAACAAAAATGGTCAAACTTCCCTTTTTTATCAGCCAATATCATCGATAAAACAACTGGTGAAACTCGTTACCAAGGCTATAAAATCTTTGAAAAGAATGGGCTTAAAATTGCGGTAATCGGCTTAACTACCACAGATACCGCTAAAATCGGTAACCCGCAATATATCGGTGGCCTAGAATTTAAAGACCCTACAGACGTTACTGCAAAGTTAGCTCCAGAAATTGATAAACAGTACAACCCAGATATTACCATCGCTGTTACTCACATGGGTCACTATGTTGATGCTAACTTTGGTATTAATGCACCCGGTGATGTGACTATGGCGCGCAACTTACCAAAAGGGATGCTTGATATTATTGTTGGCGGTCATTCACAAGAGCCTGTGTGTATGAAAGAAGCCAATGTTGCTGACAAAAGCTTTATGCCAGGTAAAGAGTGTAAGCCTGACCAACAAAATGGTACTTGGATCATGCAAGCCCATGAGTGGGGTAAATATGTTGGTAAAGCTGAATTCAAATTAGAAAACGATGAATTAACTTTGCTCAATTACTCACTTATTCCTGTAAATCTTTATATCGATGATGAAAACGGCAATAAAAAGCTAGCGGCTGAGTACATTGAACCAAACAAAAACTTACAAGACATCCTTGCGGTTTATCAGCAAAAAGGCGCAGCACAAATTGCTGGTAAAATAGGTAACGTGGATGCAAAACTTGAAGGTGACCGCAATAAAGTACGCTATGAGCAAGTAAACTTAGCACGCGTTATTATTGCTGCACAAATGCAGTCAGTGGGTGCTGATTTTGGTTTGATAAGCGGTGGCGGTATTCGCGATAGCATTCAAGCAGGCGATGTAAGTTATAAAGATATTTTAAAAGTTCATCCTTTTAAAAACCGTATCACCTATATTGATATGACAGGCCAAGAACTATTTGACTACTTACAGGTTGTTACTTCTTTCCCTCCTGATTCAGGTGCCTACTTACAATATTATAAGCTAAGCTTTAAACGCGATAACGACACTTTATCTGATGTTAAAATTGCTGGTAAACCACTTGATATGGCTAAAACTTATCGTATGAGCATTAACAGCTATAATGCCTCTGGTGGTGATGGTTACCCTACTCTTACCAGTAAAAAAGGCTTTGTGAGTACAGATGATACAGATGCACAGGCATTAAAACGCTTCTTTGAGCAAAATAGTCCTGTTAAAGCGGCTGATTACGCCCCTAAATAAAGACTACTTAAATAGAAAAAGGGAAGTCAGTGACTTCCCTTTTACTTTTAAACTAGATTACTTCCCAATGACTTCAATATCGGCAATCTCAATCGCTTTCAATCCGTAATGATGTAATCGAGAACGGGAGCCTTCACCATGGGCCTTAGGTGGATAATAGGTTTCTTTTATCTCAGGCTGCTCTTGCCAAACTTCATCAAGTGCTGCCCGAATTTCACTTAATGTTTTTTCTAAACTATTGGTAAAGTTTGGGCGCTTACGTATTGTGTGACCAAGCTCTACTAACCGGTAAAAATACTTGTTCGCTAAAGTAAGTAATTCTTCTGGTACATCTTTATTTTGATTAAGCACTACATCAGGATGTTCTATACAAAACTCAACCAATGCAAGGTAAAAGCACAGCGGTTTATTAGCAAGCGCAACTGTTTTATCAACAGCACAGCTAGCAGCCAAGGTTTTATTTTGAAGATCGACTATCAATTTAGGCTTTTCTTCTGCCTGAACAGCAACTTCTGGTTCGTGTTTTGCAATTTGGATTTTAGTGCGTTCACTTATAAATAATAAATAAGTAAATGCAGCTGCAAATAAACACACCAAAATCAACACAGCGATATCATCTTTAGCAAATAAAGACGATGCCACAACAAAGCTAACCGTTAATGATTTTTGTGGTGCATGCAATTGCTTAGTGATTAAATCTGCACGAGCAGGATAATCAGAGATCCCCTCAATGGAGTAAACCATCACGCCTGAGTCAGCTAATTGTGCATTAAGACGCGCGATATAATTGAGTACCATATCTTTACTACCTGAATGCTTTAAAAAGTCATCAGGTAAATTTAAATGGTTTAAATCAAGAGCAATGCGGTTTTCAACTTTTGCTAGAGTCAGGGCATCATTAGTTGTTGTCTTATAAGCTTTTGCTGTAATAAAGCTGGCAAATAAAACCAGGCAACAGCTTATAAATACTCCGCCATAAGCAAGTTTTACTCTAATTGGCAGCATTGCTATCCCCTACTTTCATTGTTTGCTGAGTCGACTCACATTCCCAAAAAGACTCAACATGATTAAAGTAATGAGAATTTTGATTGTGTGCCAATTGGGTTAACTGCGCTTGAACAGCACATAAAAGGTCGGTGTTCTCATCTTGCATTTTTAAATACCAACGACTGCCACTTATATTGTCGCGTATAGGCGTAATGTAGTTTTTAGAAAAACGTTGCTGATCACTGTCTTGCCAATAAGAAGAAATTAAATCGACCTTACCACTTGCAAGCAGCTCTCTTAATTCAGTATGGGAACTTGCGTAAGTGATATTAAGGTTTTCTAGGTTGATATCTAATTTTTTAAATAATTGTTTAGGGAGAATGTGTCCAGAGCGGCTCGTTGGGTAATCAAGCAAACCAATACGTTTATCTAAAAAGTAGCTTTTTTCAATGCGAGGCTTTTCTTTACTAGAAATTAAATAAGCAGTGTAGTCAGGAAAGCCAACAACCGCTTGGTAGTTATAGGTTGACTCGGCCATAAAGGCATTAATCAAGTTTTCTTTAGCCAGAATCAAATCTGCAATCCCTTTACCTAAAAACTCAATTGTGTCAGAAGTTTTATAACCCCAATAAGAGGTGACCTTGCCGTATTGTTTACTAATGATGTCATCAGCGCACAAAGTTTTAGCAACATCCTCAGCCAACACTTTGCCAGATGAATACACCACCAGCTCGTTAAGGTTAACCTCTGATTTAGTATCACATTGAAAAGACGTTTCAATAAATGCATCTATATCAGATACAGCCGGTTTACCCTGCAAAATTCCGATATAAAAAAACAAAATAACTGCTAGAAACAAAAATGTAACAATCGACGATTTTTTTATTAGTATTGTTCTTAAATTCAATTTTAATAGCCAACAACGCTCCGTTGTCTCTATTTGAACAATTATTCTTACTTATTACAACAAGTAATTTTACCTGAATATTTTAAGTTATTGATAAATAACATATATGAACAAGAAATTATGAATCTTATTGAGTCCTTTCTATTTGCTTTTAAATTCAGGAAAATATGCATCAAGAAATCGTGCTTCAGGGCACATTCATTTTTGGACACTGAGTCAATGTTACAAAAAACAATAAAAATGTTGCTGTTATCGACACCAGTTATTTCTGCGGTGTTAAGTAACCCAGCTAATGCATGGGGTCAGAATGGTCATCGAATTATTGGTGAAATTGCATCTAAGCATATTACAGACACCACCAAGCAAGCATTAGTTCCTTTACTTGATGGTGATTCTTTACCACAGGTAGCAACGTGGGCTGATGAAATGCGTTCTGCTCCAGAAAAATTCTGGCAAAAGAAATCTTCGCGCTGGCATTACATTAACTTTAAAGAAGGTGATGCCAAACCACATTACGAATCACATGCCCACCATAATAAAGAAACCGTGTCAGACATCCTCGAAGGCATGGAATATTCAATCTCAGTATTACAAAACCAAAAAGCTTCTCTAGGTGAAAAACAGTTCGCACTGCGTTTTTTAGTTCACCTTGTTGGTGATAGCCATCAACCTTTTCATGCCGGTCGCGGTGAAGATCGTGGCGGCAACAATATTTCTGTCACATTCTTCGGTCAAGATACCAATTTACATAGCTTATGGGACACAAAACTCATTGAAAATGAAAATTTGTCCTATACTGAGTTTGCGCAATTTATAAATACAACAAATCAAGCGTTAATAACGGACTATCTTGCCAGTTCACCTAGCGATTGGTTAATCGAATCAAATAACATTGCAAACTCTCTGTATAAAGAAAATGAAACAAACGTAAGTTATAGTTATATCTATAAAAACTTACCGATTGTTAAAACTCGCCTACAACAAGGCGGGATAAGATTGGCAGGTTTATTAAATAATCTATTTGATAAATCAGCAAAACCGTTAGTAAAGGCACTTAAGATGCCAACTGACAGCAAACTATAAATGAAACATAACCTCTAACACGGGAAATAACATAATGAAAATCCAACTCCGCAAAACAGCTCTATCACTTGCTATTGCAGCATGTGTTGGTGTGAGTGGTGCAGCGTTAGCAAATGAAACAACATCTGCTATCAAGGGTCAAATCAAAGGTCCTAGCGGCAACCCTGCTGCAGGCACTAAGATTACTATCGTTCACTTACCTTCAGGTTCAACTAAAGAAACTGAAACGAACGATGCGGGTTACTTCACAGCAAAAGGCCTACGTGTAGGTGGTCCTTACCGCGTTGTTGTAGATTCTGACGTATTCGCAGATCAAACATTCAACAACATCAACCTACAAGTGGGTGCTGACTACCCAGTTAATGTTACGTTAGAGAGACAATCTGATGTAGAACAAATCGTAGTTACTGGTCGTCCTATCAGCCGTATGTCTGGTGGTACAGGTCCTGCTGCAACGTTTACTCTTGAAGATTTAGAAAACCAACCAGCTATCAACCGTGACTTAAAAGATATCGTTCGTATCGACCCACGTGTAACAATCGATGATAGCCGCGGTTCAATCAACTGTGGTGGTGGTAACCCACGTTTCAACAGCTTAACGCTAGACGGCGTTCGTATGAACGATAACTTCGGTTTAAGCTCTAACGGTTACCCTACAATCCGTGCTCCTTTCTCTTTTGATTCAATCGAACAGGTTGCAGTTGAACTAGCACCTTTTGATGTTCAATATGGTGGTTTCACATCATGTAACATCAACGCTGTTACTAAATCAGGTGGTAACGAAGTACACGGTGGTATGTTCTTCGATTACACAAATGATTCAATGAAAGGCGATAAAATCGAAGGCGAAGACTACGATAACGGTGATTACACCGAAAAACGTTACGGCTTCAATGTTGGTTTACCACTAATTAAAGATAGCCTTTTCTTATTCACATCTTACGAAAAACTTGAAGGTGTAAAACAATACAACTACGGCGGCCTAGACACAGGTAGTGTTACAGCTTCAGACGTTGCACGTGTACAACAAATCGCTCAAGATGTTTACGGTTATGATGCAGGTGGCATGCCATCAAGCGCACCAGTTGAAGATGAAAAAATCTTGGTTAAGTTAGACTGGAATATCAACGATGACCACCGTGCTAACTTAATCTATAACTATAACGATGGTTTTACACTGTCTCAGTCAGATGCTTACAGCAACACTGTTACTTTAGATAATCACTTCTTCAAGCAAAGTGCTGAATTTACATCGATCATTGGTTCACTTTACTCAGATTGGTCTGATGAATTTTCAACTGAAATTCGTTTAGGGAAATCAGAATTAGATCAGACTGTTCGCTCTTTAGATGCTGCAAGTAGCTTCGGTGAAATGCAAATTCGTACAGAAGACGGCGGTACTATTTATATCGGTCCAGATGATTCTCGTCAATCTAATGCTCTTAGCTACGAAACAGTGACAGCAAAAATTGCGGGTACATACTACCTTGATCAACACACTATTACCGCTGGCTACGAGTTTGAAGAGTTAGACGTATTCAACCAATTCGTTCAGCATACTCAAGGTGAGTGGCGCTTTAAATCTGTAGACGATTTTGAGGCTGGTTTTGCAGACCGTGTTTACTACAACAACGCTGCTGGAACTAACGATCCTACTGATGCAGCAGCTAACTTCTCATACGCTCAACATACTTTATATGTTCAAGATGAGTACAGCTTTACAGATTTAGATGCAACATTAACGTTTGGTCTTCGTTACGACAAATACACAAGTGACGACAAACCTAACTACAATGAAAACTTTACAAACCGTTACGGTTTCAGCAACCAAGGTACATTCGACGGCATCGATTTAATTCAACCACGTGTTGGTTTTGAGTGGTACGCAACAGATGCACTAGAAGTACGTGCAGGTGTTGGCCTATTCTCAGGTGGTAACCCGAACGTTTGGTTATCTAACTCATACTCGAATGATGGTATCACTAACATTGGTACATCAATCAGAGGTGGTGTTGACCTATTTTCTACGCCAAACGTGAACGGCGGCACACCAGGTTACGAAGTACCACAAAGCCTTTACGATCAAGTTGCAAACACAGTCATTGGTTCAGGTGATTCATCAGTAAACGCTGTTGACCCAGACTTCGAAATGCCATCAGAGTGGAAATACTCAGTAGGTGCAACATACACAACTGAAGATGAGTATGTATTCTCACTAGATTACTTATTCACTAAACGTAAAGATGCTGCTTTCCTAGAAGATATCGCGTTACAAGATTCTGGTGAAACAACATTTGATGGTCGCCCAATTCTTGAGTCTAAAGAAGGCCGTAGCGGTGACTTATTACTTACAAACGTAAGTGGTGACAGCGGTGAGTCTCATGTTATCTCAGCAGCAATGAGCAAACGTTTTGATAACGGTATTAGCGTACAACTAGCTTATGCTTACACTGACTCAACTGATGTTAACCCTATGACTAGCTCGGTAGCGAGCTCAAACTACGGTAACTTAGCGACATACGATCCAACTAACCCAGGTGCACACACATCTGATTATGAGATCCCACATCGCTTTACCATGACATTAGGTTACACAACTGAGTTGTTTGATGGTTACAACACTCGTTTCAACCTATTCAGCGAAACATACAAAGGTCTTCCTTACAGCTACACGTTTGATGATTCAGACTATGATGTTTGGGGTGATAGCAACTCAAACGGCGGTCGTCAGCTAATGTATATCCCTGAAGTGAATGACCCTAACGTTGTTTACGACATGACTCCTGAAGAAGTAACTGAGTTTAACGAGTGGATTTCTGCTCAAGGCTTAGCTCGTGGTGAAATCTCTGGTCGTAACCGTCAAAATGCTGATTGGTTCACTAAAGTTAACTTCAAGATGACTCAAGAGTTACCTGGTTTCATGCCTGGTCATAAAGGTGAAGTGTTCTTCGTTATCGATAATTTAACAAACATGTTAAACGATGACTGGGGCGTACTTAAGAAAGGTAGCTTTGTTGGTAACAGCATGGTTACTGTAGAGCTTGATGACCAAGGTCGTTATGTATACTCAGACTTCAACCCTAACAATGGTAAAACTGCAACACAAAGCAGCGCATCAGTTTGGGAAATGCGTGTAGGTGTACGTTACACATTCTAATAACGAGTTAACCTTGTTATAAAACAAAAGCCCGCCCCTACTGGCGGGCTTTTTACTGAAGAGTGCAATCCCTATTATAATCATCCGCAGAATTATTCAATAAAATAAAACAATACCTTAAGACTATTTATAATGGGTCATTAATAATAAAATAAAAAATAACACCCATTTTAAGCGAATAATTTAAATAACCAATATAGCAATAAATCACGACTTCCATTTAACAAATAATAACTTGAAATTAAATAGATCTTAGATTAGATTACAAATTAACCAGTATTAACTTTGAGGATATTAAGATACTTGCGTTAACATTAAAAACATTCATTATTTAAAAGGACAAAAACATGAATTATATTAAATCGTTATTAATTAGCTCTGTCTTTATTTCAACTTATATATTTGCACAGTCTGATAGCTATGTAGTCGATAATGTTGTAGTTTTCCCAAATGCATTTAATACAACTGAGGCTGAATTTTTTAGTGGTTTTCCATATGAAGTTAATGGAACTGGTTCACTTGCTATTTGGGGGTTTGACAGAGCTTCAAATATGCGAGCTTACTTAAGCTACGTTGATATTTATCAAGATGAATTAGAACGAGATATTTTACATCAAGAAGTCTCTAGGGCAGAAAGAGTTGCCTGCCCAATGAATGAAGATAGAACAGATAATAAAGCGTATATGGTTGTAACTTTCACGGATTTAAGCTTTAGACTCCCCGATCAAACCCGCTACTCACATTTTTATAACGGCGATGTAGTAGGCGGAACTGATTGGAATAACAATGGGGAAATAGATGTTCTCGAAAACATATCAGAACTTAGTCTCCATGTCCAATTTGGTCAACGTTATCCTAGCGTTTGTAATATAACATTACGATAAGTAATAATAGCTTTGATTAACTTAACATTAATCAAAGCTACGCCATTATTGTGAATAAACTGCAAGTGGGTGTGTTGTGTTAATAGAAACATGCACTGCATCACCTGGGCGTACCATCACTTCATGGCTAACACGGCTTGTCACTACAGTATCACATGCTAATTTAACCGCGCATAAGCGACTGCCACCTTCGTAACGTACCCATGTCACTTTACCATTACTGGTAGTAGCATTTTGAATAAGGTGAACATCATCAGGGCGAAGTAATACATCAACCTTCGCGGTATCATGATCAACTTTAATCGCTGGTGCATTGCCTAAATCAGTGGTGGCGATATCACCTTCACAATTACCGGCAATGAAACTTGCTTCACCTAAGAAGCGCGCTACAAAGCGATTGCTTGGTAAGCTAAAGCAGCGTTCAGGGGTATCGATTTGCTGAATAATGCCTTCTTTTAATACGCCAACACGGTCACCAACAGATAAGGCTTCTTCTTGGTCATGGGTTACCCAAATTGCAGGAACACCTGCATCTTTTAATGCATTACGAATATCCCAACGTAGGGTGTCTTTTAAAGCCGCATCTAAGTTTGATAAAGGCTCGTCAAGCAATACAAAGTCAGGTTCGTGAGCCAATGTACGCGCAAGGGCTACACGCTGCTTTTGACCACCTGATAAAGTAGCAGGCTTTTTATTACGAAAAGCTTCAAGACCCAGTAATTTAATCCAATGATCTGCTTTTGAGGTATCGGTTAATCTAAAGCAAATATTTTGCTGAACTGTTAAATGCGGAAATAACGCAAAGTCTTGAAATACCATACCCACTTTACGTTTTTCTGGTGGTACTTTTAACTTTGGGGTAGCTCGCCATGAGCCTAAATTAATTTCTCCTTCGCTGATAGGAATAAGCCCAGCTAACGCTTGTAAAATTGTACTTTTACCACAGCCAGTTGGACCAACTAGCATGAGGATCTCACTTTCCCCAAGTGATAAGTTAAGTTCACTTACCACACGATTGCTACCATAATCGATAGACAGCTTACTAACTGATAGCATTAAACTGATCCTTAATGTTCTAATTGACTGCGCTTTTCGCCTGAGAGCATTATAGCTAAGCCACATGCTGATATCACTACTAACAAGAGCCCAGGTATTGCAGCGCGACCGAAATAACCGGCTTCATAAACACGCCATAAATAAGTTGATAGGGTTTCAAACCCTGTTGGGCCGAGTAACAATGTTGCTTCAAGCTCTCGCATTGATTCTAAAAATACCAAGGCTGCACCAGCAATGATACCGCGTAGGGTTAAAGGCAAGGTAATACGCATAAATGCTTCACGAGGGCTTGCGCCTAATACGCGTGCTGATTTAATTAAACTCGAATCTAAGTGTTCTGTGCTGGTACGCACTGAGCCAACTGCCAGCGGTAAAAATCGCAGCACATAGGCAATCACTAATAATGCCAGAGTTTGGTATAAAAGCGGTAATTGCAGGCCACCATAAACCAGTGCAGTTCCCATCACTATACCCGGAATACCAAATCCGAAATAAGTGACTCGTTCCATAATGCGCCCTACTTTACCGCTTAAGGCAGCATGCGCTACAGGTACTGCAACAACAACAGCAACAATAGCCGCAATACCAGATGCATAAGCAGAATTCCACGCAATGCTGAAATCAAAATCAGCAACACCATCACGGGCAAGCCAAAGGGTAAAAATGGCTAACGGCAAACAAATAGCCAATAATAAAACTGGTAGAAAAGTCACTAGCATTGCTAACTTTTGACCGTTTGATGGAAATAACATTAGCGGTCTACCGTGGCGCTCAGAAGCTGTTTTAATTTGTGATTCGATGAACAGTAAAAAGCCTACTATCACCATTAATTGTAGCGATAACATCGCTGCTCGGCTTAAGCCAAAGGCGTTATATTCAACATAGATCACGCGGGTAAAGGTATCTAAGCGCATCATCGCCGGTGTACCGAAGTCTGATAAGGTATAAAGCGCAACCAGTAATGAGCCCGCTGCTATACCGTTTATTACACGTGGTAATATGACTTTAAACACACTCATTGGCATCGACATACCTAAAGTGCGAGCCGCGTTTACCATGCTGGCATCTAGACTAAGTAAAGACGAACGCGTTGTAAGCATTACAAATGGAAACGTGTATAGCGTCATTACAATGGCAGCACCCGTTAAGCCATACATAGGCGGAGTTTCAAAGCCTAACAGCTGATTAATTTCACCACCGGGGCCAAAAGCTGCATATAAAGTAAACGCACCAATATAGCTTGGAATAGCAAGTGGAGCTGCAAACAAAACAAGCCAAAGCTTTTTAAAAGGAAGTTGAACATAGGCACTAATAAACGCCAGAGGCACGCCAATTAAAATAGAGCCTAAAACAGTTAACACCATAAGTGATAAAGTGTTACCTAGAATTTTTAAATTGTGACTATCAAAAACAGCCGTCGCATCACTGGCTAAAGTGATCAGAATATAAACTGGCACTAACGCCAAAAGCGCTGCAAGCAGCGCCATGGGATAAGAAGCAGGTATGCGCATTATAAAACACCGCTACTGCGCATAAGGTCGAGTGTTGGCCTTAAATCTGCCAATTGAGTTAAATCGATTTTCGGCGGTGACACATCCGTTAAGGCTGGTAATCCAGCGGGCTGGTCAATACCTTGGATCAATGGAATTTCGTAGGCTTCACGTGCTAAGTAGCTTTGTACTTCTGAACTTAGTAAGTAGCGCATAAAGTTCATTGCGTTCGGGTTATCTGTCAGCGATAACACACCTGATGCATTAACTAAACAACCGGCATCTTGATTGGTAAAAGCAAGATCAAGGTTTGCATCTGGTTTACCTGATTTAAGACGTAACGTGTAATAATGATTTGCAAAACCAATATCCACTTCACCACGTTCAACGGCCATCACTACGCCAAGCTCGCCGGCATAGGTTTTCGAACGTTTTTGAACTTTCTTAAGCCATTTAGCCGTTTTATCTTCACCTTCAAGAATACGCATTGCCGTGACAAATGATTGGAAAGAAGCATAAGCAGGTGCCCAACCAATTGATAAATCGCTATCGGCAATAGCCATTATGCTATCTGGGATCTGATCTTTTGATAAACGCTTAGTGTTGTAAGGTAATGTACGAATACGACCTGTCACTGGTGCCCAGCCTGGATAGCGGAACTGAGGTTGTAATTGCGCTTCTAAGTCACTTGGTAGTGGTTTAGCTAAACCTGCGTCTGTTACTAAGCCAATCGCACCTGAGTCAACGGCCCAAAATAAATCAGCACGTTTAACACCCGCTTTCGCTTCAGCCACAATCATGTTGGCAAGTGCAGCAGTTGGACCACGGCGAATTGATAAATTAAGTTTTGGGTTTTTCTTTTGGATTGATTGCAGTACGTTTTCGTACAAACCACCTTCACCACGGCCTAAATATAAGGTTAAGTCACCCTCTAGGGCGGGTAAGTCTTTCACTGAAATAGGGCTTGCAGCAGAGGCTGCAAAGGCACGAGAAAGAGGTAGCGGCATTGCGCCCACTACCCCAAACGCAGCCAGGCCTTGAATAAAGGTCCTACGCTTCACTAAAATACATCCTTACGTGCTTTTTCGGCTTCTTCTAGTAACACCTTAGCGCGATCTAGTTTTTCTTGCATATCAACAACCACTGCACGTACTTGGTCAACAGACCCTTTATCAGAAATAGCTTTAGGCAGGGTTACGTTAAAATCTTTTTCGAGAACTTCTACTAACTTCGCATCTTTTTCGATAAGTGTACCTTCAACACCTTCGAATAAGTGAAGGTAAGTATCGTGTACAATTTGCGTTGCTTCATCGCTTAAACGTTCTGCGTATTTTGCAACAACACGGTCTAATTTATGTTTGATCTCATCGATAGTAGCGCTTTGCGTCATTGTTTCAGAAGCAGTTGCTTTTACAGCTTTTAATAAGCCTTTTTGCTGGAAGTCGGCAGCAAGTTTAACAGCTCCAAGACCCTGCCACAAGGCAGCATTTAAGGCCTTTTGGTGCTCACGTACTTCGCTTGCTGGTTTTTTGTCATCAATGGCCATTTTGATACCATAAATGCCTTGCCAGATTGATGCATAAACCGGTACATAATTCGTTTCAATCGCACTGTGAAACTTTACTGATTCCCAGTATTCAATTAAATCATCGCTTTTAACTGCTTTTGCGCCTTTTGTTTCATAATCGGTAACCATGGTGTCAACTTTACCGATCATCCACTCAACGTCTTCTGAGTAATCTTTTAAATTTTCTTTTAGATGATTAACGTGCTCACCAATTGGGCCATTTGCCAATACAGGTTGGGCAATAAAAGTAGATGCTAATACTAGGCTAAGACCTAGTGTTTTAACGGTGTTTAACGCTAATTTCATAGGGGGGACATCCAAGTTTCTAATTGTAAATGATAGCCATTATCATATACGTATCGATTGTCTAAATCAATTGCTATAAAGCCTTGATTACAGAATTACACATTTTTATTTAAGTGATTGGAAAGCTTACTAAGAGTGTTCATAAATTGTTTAAGTTCTCGGCTACCTAAGTCGCTCACTAAACCTGCTTGCCACTCATTTGCTAATGGCACAATTTGCTCATGCAAACGGTTCCCCTCAACGGATAGTGATAACAAACTTGCGCGTTTATCCTTAGGGTTTTCTTTGGCTATTATAAGGTTTCTTGTCAATAGCGACTTTACTGCACGAGACACCGTTGATTTATCCATTTGTGCCATATCACATAATTCTTTGGCAGTACGCTCACCATATTGCGCCAAATTCGCAATTATCCGCCATTGTGGCACCGTTAAATCGAACTGCTGTTGATATAGCTCACTAAACTGCTCACTCATTTGCATTGCAATATTGGTTAATGAATAAGGTAAGAACTGTTTTAAATCGAGCGTTGTTTTATTATCTGTCTTCATGGCTGCACTACTGTCAAAGAATATTTACACAAGTAAATTCAGTGTAGTTTGAATTTAGTCTCACATGAGAGTATCTTACCTAAAACCTTTCAGGAGTCTAGTGATGAATAACGAATTACAATATATGACAGGCTTTGGTAATGAATTTGAAACCGAAGCATTACCCGGTGCATTACCTATCGGTCAATTCAGCCCGCAAAAAGTTAAATACGATTTATATGCTGAGCAGTTCAGCACAACGGCATTTACAGCGCCCCGTGCTGATAACCGTCGTACTTGGTTTTACCGCATTCGCCCGTCAGTAATACAAGGTGATTACACGCCAATTGATAATGGCCTTATTCGCACCGCTCCTATTACAGAAGTGCCAACACCACCGACAATGCTACGTTGGGATCCAATTGAAATTCCAGAACAACCAACTGATTTTATAGATGGTTTAGTCACTATGGCTGCCAACGGTAGTGCCAATGCACAAACAGGTATTGGTATTCATATTTATGTCGCTAATAAATCAATGCAACACCGTTACTTTTATAATGCTGATGGTGAAATGTTATTTGTGCCGCAACAAGGTGAGCTATTACTTAGAACCGAGTGCGGGCAACTAACCGTTCGTGCAGGAGAAATTGCCGTAATTCCTCGTGGCATTAAGTTCGCTGTTGATTTGCTCACCGATACAGCACGTGGCTACATCTGTGAAAACTATGGCCATGCCTATATTTTACCAGAGCGCGGCCCAGTGGGTGCCAATGGTTATGCAAATGACCGTGACTTCCACTACCCTGTAGCAGCTTTTGAAGATGTAGAAGGTGATTTCGAACTCGTTGCTAAATTCAATGGCAATATGTTCCGTTGTGATATTGGTCACTCGCCATTAGATGTGGTTGCTTGGACGGGTAATAGTGCACCTTACAAGTATGACCTTGCTCGATTCAATGTTATGAATACAGTAAGTTACGATCACCCAGATCCATCAATCTTTACTGTATTAACATCACCATCGGGTACAGAAGGTGTCGCTAATATCGATTTTGCTATCTTCCCTCCACGTTGGATGGTGGCTGAGAACACTTTCCGCCCACCTTATTACCATCGTAATATTATGAGTGAGTTTATGGGCTTAATCGAAGGTGTGTACGATGCCAAAGAGCATGGCTTTGTACCAGGTGGTTCTAGCTTGCATAACTGTATGTCGCCACATGGTCCAGAAGCCGATGTATTCGAAAAAGCATCAAATGCTAAGCTTGAACCACAACGCTACGAAAACACCTTGGCATTTATGTTCGAATCGCGTTACGTTATTTCACCAACTAAATATGCCCTTGAAGGTAAAGAGCGTCAGCCTAACTACACAGATTGTTGGCGCACTATTAAAAAACATTTCACAGGTAAACAGGACGTATAATGAAACTTTATAGCTATTTTCGTTCATCAGCTGCATACCGAGTTCGCATTGCGCTTAATTTAAAGAACATTGATCACGAGTTGGTGACGGTTAATTTATTAAAATCAGAGCAACAAAGCGACGAGTACCTAGCTAAAAACCCACAAGGGTTATTGCCTGCACTTGAAACTGAGCAAGGTGTACTTGCGCAATCGCTGGCTATTTTAGAGTGGCTAGAAGAAACTCACCCAGAAACACCGTTACTAACGGGTGATGCATGGCAAAAAGCTCAGATCCGTAATTTATGTTACGCAGTAGCGTGCGATATCCACCCTATCGATAATTTGCGTGTATTAAAGTATTTGGCTAACGATCTTGGTGTTGATGAAGAAGCAAAAACGACCTGGTATAAGCATTGGGTAGAAGTGGGCTTTGAGAGTATCGAAAAGCTACTTGATGAAGCGAACACTTTTTGTGTGGGCAACAAACCAACGCTTGCTGATGTGTGCTTAGTGCCGCAAGTATTTAATGCCTTGCGCTTTAAAGTTGATATGACCAAGTACCCTAAAATTGCTGCGGTATATGAGCAATGTAATAAGCTTGATGCCTTTATAGATGCTGCACCACAAAATCAGCCAGATGCAATTTAAGCTTTAAGATTTGTAGTTAAAAAGGCCCGAACACTTCGGGCCTTTTTTATTTTTTATCTAAGCGCTGAGTTAATCACACTCACATGGTTAATTAAATCGAGCCCTAAGTCGGTTAAGTAGCCCCCATCAGGACTATCTGTAATACCTTTATCATAAAGACGTTTTGCTGCATCTTTAATTGAGCTTTCGGCATCGGAATGAATTTTAATTCCCTGCATTTGAGAGTTGCGAGGAAATTTTGCAAGCAGGGTAAGTTCGTCGATCATATTTTTATCAAATTGCATGTGTTCACCTTTTTATTATTTATTCCTTGTCATAAGCTTAGTGTAGTTATACAGATCTGCCCAACGGGAGGCGCATTTTGTTAAAGAAAATTTTACTGTTAAGTACTTTGTTTACTTTAGGGTTTCTAAACCAAGCGCTAGCAAAGGAAAAACCACTAATTGTGCTTGATGGTCAAGAGGCATTAAACAATCAAAAAGTGTGTTGGTATGAAAATAAACGCTATACCGAAGGTGCGTATATTGCCGTTGGTGATATTAGGTTAATTTGCACTGCTAAACAGCCTAATTTTTCAAACAGTGATTTGGCTTGGCTCAGACTAAATGCTAATGGCGAGATTATTTACCCTAAACAACCGAAAACGATTCACGTCAATTAGCTTAAAACGCACAGATAGGGTACTATTGCGCGGTTGCAAACAACCTAAGATTTATCATGGACAATCAACCAAATAATCCGTTACATGGCGTTAAATTAGCCGACATCGTTACTAAACTTGAAGAAAAACTTGGTTGGGAAGGTATGGCAGCGCACGTCGATGTACGCTGCTTTCAAAATGACCCAAGTGTAAAGTCGAGTCTTAAATTTTTACGAAAGACCCCTTGGGCACGAGAAAAAGTAGAGCAGTTATATATTGATACCTTTATCGATAATGACCAAGCTGATGATGGCACTTTCCAATGGAAAAGCATCAAAAAGTAACCACTTAATCTTCAGCTGCTACAATCACCGAAAGCGATTTCGGTGATATCTCCACCTCTAGTTTATCTGCAGTTTTCACTTCACCATCAATAACATAGCTCAACCCTTTTTCTGCGCTTACTGTCACTCGTTTAGCATTTGTGTGGTGACTGTTAATAGCAAAACTAGTTTGTGTAATACTCGAGAACACTAACTCCGCAATACTTAAAGTACTCGCTTTAGAATCGGCACTAGGTGTTAGCCAGTTAACATCCAGTAAACCATCTTGGTGATCTGGCTGACCTGCAGATTGAGCAAGTAAAGTAGTAAATGGCGCGGCGTTGGCGATGATTAAACTGGTGGTATTGATTATTTGCTCATCGTTATTATCAAGAGTAACAACATAGTCTTGCGCTTCATGCTCACCTAATGCTTGCCAAAATCCTTGTAAATAAGCTAATTGCCCAGACTCATTTTTAGCATCACGATGGGCTTTTTCAATCATCTTTTGTTCAAAACCAATCCCTGCTAGTAATAACATACGCTCGCCATTACATACAGCGGTATCTATCCGACTCGCCTGCCCTTCAATTATTAGCTCACACGCCTGCTCTACCGGAATAAGCTTCGATTGTATACCCATCAACACATGAGCGAGGGCATTGGCAGTACCTAAAGGAATAATACCCAGTTTACAGTCTGTATTAACAAGTACACTTGCCACCTCTGTTACTGTGCCATCGCCACCGCAGGCGATGACTACATCAGGGTTCAATTCAAGTGCTTCTTTGGCTAACTCAGTACCATTTACCTGCTCTGACGTGGTGTAAACAGTTAAATCGTAATACTCAGACAAACGAGATGTAATTTGCTTACGTTTAGCTTCCCACAGTTTTGTGCCAGAAACAGGATTAGCAATGAGCACAGCTTTATTTTTGATTAGTAAGTCACCTCTACGATGGCGACGCACAAGATGACGCAGCTGGCGCTTGTTTAAATTTGCAGTTTCTCGTGTCTCTTTAATTTGTGCGAGTACTTGGTGCACATCGGCATCTTTGTTTTGGCTAAGTAAGTAAGCTGCCATCACAAATACTGAACGGCCACGCCCTAAAGCGCAATGAACTACAACACGTCTATCTGCTTTTACTTGATGGTCAATCCAATTAATCGCTTGGTGTAGTTGCGCGCGTGTTGGCACGCTATGATCAAGAACAGGGATATTTAAATAACGAATATTCTCTTGCGTAGAAGACCATTCAAGGCCATCAAACTCGCAAGTTACATCTAAAATAGCTGTAATACCCATTTCTTTCATGGTGTCTATATCTGAAGGAAATAAACGACAGGCTAAAAATAAATGCTCATTAATTTGTTGTAATGGTGGCACTTTGTCGTGTTTTCTCGACCAAGCATTGTAAAGTTGTGCACCCAATAAAAATGGAATAAAAGCCCAACGAATATAGATAGGAATAACGCCATTTTCACGTTTTCTAAAAATACGTGCGATATTAAAAAAATATGCACCACTAACCAAAAGTAACGACAAAGCCGTCCAATAAAAAAACAGCGCAAAGTAAACAGTTTCTACCCGAATAGCCGCAATTATAAATACAATCGCTAAAGCTAAGTAACTAAATGCTGCCCACATAATCACTCCTTGTTATTCTAATTGCATACTACGTTGCAAGTTTCACTCCAGTAAAAGCCGTTATATTACCCCTACTGGCTATTTAAAATCAGTAACTTAGCATTTATAAAAAAGCTTACCATTTTAGTTTAGGACATTTTTTCACAATTTTATGAATAACTTACAATAATTTACATAGAACCAATTGCATAGATTTGCCAAGTACTCTTTCCCTGCTAGTCTAAGTTAAAAGCCATGCCTAATAATCACAGGTTTTTAGTAGAGCTTTCGTCAAAAATTTAAATCAACCCGAGCATAATTCGTTATGAAATACGATGACCAAACGCTACTTAATTTACTTGCAGCAGAATATGTTTTAGGCACTTTACATGGCCATGCCCGTGATAGATTTAGCCGCTTAATGCGTACCTCTCCTCAAGCCCGATACGCAACCTCATTATGGCAAAGACATATAAAAAACCTAGAAAACGCGATTGAATCTAACCCACCTGATCAGCAAGTTTGGGATAAAATAACAAAACGGATTGACCCACTATTTCTACCAACACAGAAGAAAGCAAAAGACCCTAACTTTGGAATATTTAAGGCTTGGGCTGCTATTGCAACAGCGGTTTGTATTGTGTTGGTATTAATTACTTGGCAACCGCAAGAGTCGTTTAGTGATAAAATCAATCACTCGGTAATGTTTTATGACTCAGCAAATAATCCAGTTTGGAATTTAGAAATAAGCGATCACAGTATTTTACTTAAAGCAGCTAGCGGCATGAGTTTGCAAACTGATTATGATTACCAGTTGTGGATCCGTTTAAAAAACTACCCCAACGCCATCCCTATTGCTTTATTACCAAAAACAGATAGCAAAGAAATTGCCCGAAACGCAATATTTAAACCAAAAGATATCACTTTACTTGCAATAAGCCGTGAACCAATTGGCGGCTCACAATCAGGTAGCCCAAGTGAAATTATTTATACAGCCGTACTCGATGCGAACAAATCATACACAGACTAGAAACAATATATAAATACGAGCAAAGCCAGTATTTCTAAGATAGATGACCTAGTCGATAAACCTTTGTACTTGCTATAGTTACAGCCTCTTTTTACTTATATTAAAAGAAATGGGGTCATTCGAGTATCAGACTTGTCTGCCTGTATTATCTTAGGAATAAAAATGAAAAAGTCGTTGTTGTTTACGCTATTTCTATTAATTTTTAGCTCTATCTGTCACGCCCACCAGCAAAGCACCGCTTATCTTAATTTAGAACAACAAACGAGCGATAAGCTATTGCTAGTAGGCTCTTGGCAAGCCTCGGTGAATGATCTCGATAAAGCAGTAAACTTCGATAAAAATCAGGATAATGTAATTACATGGCATGAAATTACATCACAGCAGCAAGCAGTATTAGACTATCTAAATAGCCATTTTAATGTGTTACAACAAAATCAAAGCTGCAAGGTCACGGTTGATGGTGCACTTAGTATAGATAACCACTTTAATCAGTCGTATATCCATGTGCCCCTACAAGTTGATTGTCCATCTGATAGTTCTATAACAGTTAATTACACAGCCCTATTTGATATAGATGAGCATCATCAAGCAATTGCCGCCATTGCTAAATCAAGCCGCGTATTTGAACAAAATACGGCAAAACAAGTTATAAACTTTAAAGAGCAAAGCTTCACCACAACGTTTATTGAATATGTACATCAAGGCATATTACATATTTGGATGGGCACAGATCATATTTTGTTCTTAATCGCGCTATTGCTGGGCTGTGTGTTAGTTCGTAAGCAAGGCGAGTGGCAACGTGTCGAGTCTAAAAAACAAATTCTAATTGATACAGCTTGGATCATCACCGCTTTTACACTTGCTCACTCACTTACCCTAACAGCAACGGCAATGAATATCATATCGCCAAACACCCGATGGGTAGAATTAGGTATCGCGCTTTCTGTATTATTTGCTGCAATAAATAATATTTGGCCAATGATTATGCGTTTAGGCTGGATCACATTCTGTTTTGGTCTATTACACTGTATGGGGTTTGCGAGTGTTTTAGGTGAGCTTGGTTTGTCAAATGAATACCAGCTAATGAGTATTTTAGCCTTTAATTTAGGGGTTGAGATTGGTCAACTGGTTATTTTAGCAATCTGTTTACCACTGCTAATGCTACTTAGAAATAACACTTGGTACAAAAAAGCTATTATGCCAGCAGGCTCAGTGGTAATTGCCATTATGGCAATCCAATGGTCTATAGAGCGCTTTTAATAAGCGCTTTATTCAAAGGGTAACAACAAGGTTTTCATTGTTGGACGTAGCGCTTTAAGTAACTCATGAATATCTAAATCTGGGTTGAGCATTTTACGCAGTAACAGGCCACCCATTACTGAAAACATCACTTCAATACGGGCATTCACTTCTTCAAGTGCTGTGCCTTGTAATGGCCCTCTTTCACCCACTAATAATTCACGCATAGAATCACGAGCGTGGCTATCTGACTCTCGTAATAAGTTAGCCACTTTTTCATTACGAGCAGCTTCGGCGAGCATTTCTAAATCAAGCGCACCTTGATTCAAATCGGTATGGCGCTCAACGCCTCTGCCTAGACCATCTAGTAATACAGTGACACGATCGCCAGGTTTATCAGCAAACTCTTTAAAGATTGAGAACATTTCTTCCATATCACGCTCAACAATCGATTCTATAATCGCTTCTTTACTGGCGAAGTAATTGTAGATGTGGCCAGCACTCATACCCGCGGTTTTAGAAATTTCGGCCATTCCCGCGCCATGATAACCCTTACGTCGAAAACAATCCGCTGCGGCACAAAGCACTTGATTACGTCTTGCCTCAGCAAGCGCAGGATCATTGTGTCTTTTCGTTTTTTGCGTCATGGTTTCTCCAAGCTTTACTGACTAGGGTTAACTTTAATTTAAACAAGGTTTACAGGATCTTAATCTTTGAGGAGAGTCAAAACAACTAAGAACCTGCAAAACCTTAAATAAATTATGCTTTTGCTGATTTATTGCACAGATTTTTGTGCATTCCAGCCGCCACCCAGTGCTTTATACAAATTAATTTGGCTCGCCAGATACGCTTGCTTACCCAAAATTAACTGTTGTCCTGCACTGTACCAATTTCGTTGTGCATCCAATACTTGCAAGTAGCTGTCGGCACCCTTTTGAAAACGCGCATCCGATAAAGTAAAAGATAGCTCATTACTTTGATACAAGTCATTCAGGGCATCTAGCTGATGCATATAACCTTCACGATCAGCAAGGGCATCAGAGACTTCTTTGAATGCCTGTTGAATGGTTTGCTCGTAACTGGTTATAGCCATTTCTTGCTGAGCTTTTGCAACATCGAGATTAGCTTGATTACGACCCATGTTAAAAATGGGCAAGTTTACCGAAGGCACAAAGCTCCAAGTTCCAGAACCTGAATCAAAAAGATTACTCAAGTCAGCTGAAGCTGTCCCCGCATTCGCGGTTAAACTGATGCTTGGATAGAATGCCGCTTTTGCCACACCAATGTTTGCATTGGCAGCCAATAAATCATGCTCTGCAGCTTTGATATCAGGTCGCTGAGTCAATAGCTCAGACGGTAACCCTACTGGCACATCAGGCAAACTAAGTACATCATCAATACTTTCACTTGGTAATAAATCTGCAGTGACGGTTTTACCTACTAGAAAATCGAGGGCATTTTTATCGCGCTTAAGTAAACGCTGATAGTTTGCAATATCGACCTTAGCGGTTGCTACTGTGCTTTCAAGTTGCGATAGCGTTAACTGAGAAGCAGCACCTAGAGCAAATGTCTTACGAGTTAGCTCTAAAGACTCCTGCTGAGACTTTAAAGTCTCGTTTGCAAGTGCCAAAAGCTCTTTGTCCGTCGCATAGTTAAGCCATGCATTCACTAATTCGGAGATCAAACTAATGCGCACACTGGTTAAACTGTACTCGGCCGAATATAGGTTTTGTAATGCTTGCTCTGATTGGTTGCGTACTTTGCCCCAAAGATCAATTTCGTAAGCGGTTAAGCCAACAGTCGCTGAATAATTTTCAGAGATATTTGCTTGACCAGTACCAGATAAATCTGCCGGAAGACGCTGACGAGTACCCGATGCATTTAGGTCTATGCTTGGGTAAAGCGCTGAATCTTCAATCTGATACATTGCTCTAACCTGCTGCACATTCAGTGCAGCAGTTTTAATATCTTTGTTGTTTTCCAGTGTGAGCGCAATCAGCTGTTGCAGCTGCGCATTACTGAAAAATGACTGCCAATTCAGCGCATTGATATCGCCCGCTGTACCTTGGATATCATAGTTTTGAGCAACGGGTAATTCACGTTGCTCCATATCTGGCGCCATATTACATGCAGATAACATAAGTGCAGCAACAGACACTGAGATAAGTTTAGCTTTCATTATGCCTGCTCCTCATTAGTTGATTTTGTTTTGCCTGGGAATACTCGGCGCACCAGTACAAAGAACAGCGGCACAAAAATTACTACGATGGTCGATGACGCAAGAGTACCGCCAATAACAGCAATACCGAGTGCGTTTTGTGCACCTGAGCCTGCACTTGATGCAATTGCCAGTGGTAGTACACCACACACAAATGCCATTGATGTCATAAAGATTGGACGTAAACGTAGACGAATAGCTGCTACCGCGGCATCGACAAGTTTCATACCTTCATCCATTTTATGAATAGCAAACTCTACAATTAAGATGGCATTTTTTGATGCCAGACCTATGGTGGTTAATAGACCCACTTGGAGATAAATATCGTTTGATAAATTAAATACAAATGACGCAATCGACGCACCAAATACACCAAGCGGTACAATGAGCATAACTGCAGCAGGAACTGACCAGCTTTCATATAACGCCGCTAAACATAGGAATACAACCAACAATGAAAGTGCATAAAGTAATGGCGCTTGACCACCACTTAAACGTTCTTCATATGAAATTCCTGTCCATTCGAACGATACGCCCGGTGGTAATTTCTTAACCATTTTCTCAACTTCAGCCATCGCTTGACCAGTACTGTAGCCTGGAGCAGCAGCACCTTGGATTTCCATCGCTGAGAAGCCGTTATAACGCTCAAGACGCGGTGAGCCATAAGTCCAATAAGAATGAGCAAAGGCAGTAAATGGCACCATGTCACCATTGGCGTTACGTACATACCACTCATCTAGGTCTTCTGGCACCATGCGTGATTCTGGCGTACCTTGTAAGTACACTTTTTTCACACGACCACGGTCAATAAAGTCATTTACATAGCTACTACCCCAAGCCGTTGATAACGTATTATTGATATCTGCTTGAGTTAGGCCTAATGCTTCGGCTTTTGCTAAATCAATATCAAGCTCTAGCTCAGGTTTATCTTCTTGACCATTTGGACGAACACCTGATAACACCGGGTTTTGTGCAGCCATACCTAAAAACATGTTGCGTGCTTCAAGTAGTTTTTCGTGACCTAGACCAACCCTATCTTGTAAGAACAAGGTGAAACCGTTTGCAGTACCAAGCTCAACAACCGCTGGAGGTGGGAAAGCAAACACGAACGCTTCTTTAATCGTTGAGAAGTACCCCATGGCTTTACCCGCAACCGCACCGACAGTTAAATCAGGACGCTGACGTTCATCCCAGTGTTTTAAACCCACAAAGCCGATTGCCGCGTTTTGACCAGAACCTGCAAAGCTGAAACCTGTTACCGTAAAGATAGACTTAACCGCTTCTGATTGTTCTTCTAAGAAGTGGTGTTCCATCTTTTCAACAACTTTTAAAGTTTGCTCTGTTGTTGCACCGGCAGGTAAGCTTACTTGGTTAAACAAAATACCTTGGTCTTCATCTGGTAAGAATGCCGATGGTAATTGTGAGAAAATAAACACCATGCCACCCACGATTAAACCGTAAATAAGTAAATAGCGTTTACTGTGCTTGATCATACGAGACACAAAACCTTGTGTACCCGAGTTCGTTCTGTCAAAACCACGGTTAAAGCCAAGGAAGAAACGACCAAATAAAGATTTATCGTTATGTACATGACTTGGTTTTAACATTGTCGCACACAAAGCAGGTGTTAAAATCAATGCAACTAGTACTGATAAACTCATCGCAGTTACCAAGGTAATTGAGAACTGGCGATAAATAACCCCTGTTGAGCCTGGGAAGAACGCCATAGGCACGAATACAGCCGACAGCACCATCGCAATACCAACAAGGGCACCTTTGATTTCATCCATTGATTTACGTGTTGCCTCAAGAGGAGATAAGTTCTCTTCGGTCATTACACGTTCAACGTTTTCAACCACGACGATTGCATCATCTACCAGTAGACCAATGGCAAGTACCATCGCAAACATGGTTAAGGTATTAATTGAGAAGCCAAACACTTGCAAGATAGCAAACGTACCAAGCAATACAACAGGTACTGCAATAGTCGGAATAAGTGTTGCTCTGAAGTTCTGTAAGAATAAGTACATTACCAAGAACACCAGCACAACAGCTTCGATTAGAGTGCTGACAACTTTTTCAATTGAAAGCGAGACGAATGGCGTCGTATCGTAAGGAACAACCGTAGTTAAACCTTCAGGGAAGAAAGGCTCAAGTTCAGCAAGGGCCGCTTTTACGCCATCTGCTGTATCAAGTGCATTAGCACCACTGGCAAGCTTAACACCTAAACCTGATGCCGGTTTGCCGTTAAAACGCGCAACAACACCGTAGTTTTCACCACCTAATTCAACATCAGCAACGTCACTTAAACGAACAACTGAACCATCAGCATTGGTTTTTACAAAAATATTTCGAAATTGCTCAGGTGTTTGTAAGCGGCTTTGTGCAGTTACCGTTGCATTTAATTGTTGGCCACTTACTGCTGGCAACGCACCTAATTGACCTGCTGAAACTTGTGCATTTTGAGCACTGATTGCAGCACTAATATCAGCAGGAGTTAATGAGTACTTCAGTAATTTAGCTGGGTATAACCAAATACGCATTGCATATTGAGAGCCAAACAGCTGCACTTCACCGACACCGTTTACACGAGAAATAATATCAAGCACGTTTGATGAAACATAATCACCTATATCGATGTTGTTCATACTGCCGTCTTCAGATACAAAGCCTACAACCATTAAGAAGTTACGAGCCGATTTTGCAACCGAGACACCTTGACGTTGTACTTCTTCTGGTAATAACGGTGTTGCAAGCGACAATTTGTTTTGTACTTGAACCTGTGCAATATCAGGGTCTGTATCTGCACTAAAGGTTAAGGTTAACGTCGCTGAGCCGTTAGACTCTGAGGTTGACGACATGTAGAGCAAGCCATCTAGCCCTTTCATTTTTTGTTCAATAACCTGTGTAACCGTATCTTCTAGAGTACGGGCCGACGCACCAGGGTATGTGGCTTGAATACTAATTGCAGGTGGTGCAATTGATGGATACTGTGCAACCGGCAAACTTCTAATTGCTAAGATACCTGCCAGCATAACAACGATAGCAAGCACCCAAGCAAATATGGGCCGATCAATAAAAAATCGTGACATTAAGTTTCTCCGTTACTGGCTGTTAGCTGCTGATTCTGCAGGCATTGCATTGACTGGTGCACCTGGGCGGATTTTCTGTAAACCTTCAACAATTAACTTATCGCCGCTGTTTAGGCCGTCTGTCACTAACCAGTTTGAACCAACAGTACGATCAGTTTTAAGCACGCGTGCTTCTACGGTATTGTCTTTGCTTACTACCATGGCAGTAGGCTCACCTTTGGTGTTTCTGCTTACGCCACGTTGCGGTGCTAAAATCGCATCACTTTTCACACCTTCAACAATCACTGCACGAACATACATACCAGGCAGCAGTAATTTTTCAGGGTTAGGAAATTCAGCACGTAAGGTTACTGAGCCTGTGCTTGGATCAACAGTCACTTCAGAGAATTGCAATGTACCTTTATGTTGATAAGTACTGCCGTCTTCCATCTTTAATTCAACTTTTGAATGTAAAGCGGCATCTTTATCAAGCTCACCCGCAGCAATGGCTTTTTTCAAACGTGTTAGTTCACTGCTTGACTGGGTTAAATCAACATAGATTGGGTCTAATTGAGTAATGGTTGCTAATGCTGTTGCTTGATTAGCACTCACAAGGGCACCGGCAGTGACATCTGATTTACCAATTTGGCCACTAATTGGCGCTAACACTTTGCTGTAGTTTAAATTGATTTCAGCGGTTTTAAGCTGCGCTTGAGCTGTCAGTAAGTCAGCTTTTGCACCTTTGTATGCTGCATCAGCTTCGTCGTAATCTTGTTGGCTTACTGCTTTGATGCTCAATAGCTCTTTATAGCGTTCTGCTTTTGCTTTGGCATTTGCAATACTTGCTTGAGCTTTAGTAATAGCAGCTTTACTAGTCGCTACTTCAGCTTCAAATGTAGATGGGTCAATCTGATATAAAGCTTGGCCTTTTTCAACCTCAGCACCTTCAACAAACATACGTGATTGAATAATACCGTTAACCTGCGGACGAATTTGCGCGATACGTGAAGCAGCCACACGACCCGGTAATTCTTTAGTTAGCGTAAGTGGTTTGCTTTGCATCTCAATAACACCAACAGGAACAGCTTGAGCTGCCTGCGTTTGCCCTTGAGCCGATTCTGATTGGCCGCAGCCTGATAATAAAACAGCACCAGCCAAAGCTGACACTGCAAAAAATGGAATGCGAGAGCGCTGCATGTGTAGTTCCTTAGTTTAGAGTGAACGATCATTCTAAACTAAAAAAGGCACAGATCAACCATCTTTAAAGAACTTTACATTAAATAAAATGCTTGCTTTAACGCATGAATTTTGTGCAATAAATAAATTGCTAATTGAATTATTACGAACGTAACTGAGAAAGTTGTTTTAAAACTATTAGTTATGCGAATTGAAGTTATATCAATTCGCAGATTATTCGCCTAAACACATGCCCATTGCGCGGGCACTTGCTATTAAAGAATGTTCTAGAGGGATGACGCGATATTCAGAAGTAGCTTCTTTTAAACTGATTGGTTTAATTTCACCGTCTTTACTGACAGGAATAAAACCAAACTGGCCTTTCTTTACTAGCTCGAATGCTTGCACCCCAAACTCTGCTGCAAGCACCCTATCAAACGCATTAGGTGTGCCTCCACGTTGAATATGCCCTAATACGGTTACTCTTACATCAAGATCAAGCGCCACACGTATTTGTGAAGCAAGCTGCTCAGCAATGCCACCAAGCACTGGGTTTTCGTAACCAAGTTCATTTGATTGTTTACTAACAACACCACCAGCAACAGGCTTTGCTCCTTCTGAAATGACAATGTTGGCAAATCCATGGCCTTTATCAAATCGTGATGTTAGTTTGGCTTTAATAGCTTCAATATCGTAAGGAATCTCTGGAATAAGTGCGACTTCTGCGCCAGCTGCAATAGCAGAGTGCAAACAAATCCAACCGGCATCGCGCCCCATTACTTCAGTCACAATCACTCGGTTATGACTTTGCGCTGTTGGTATTAAACGATCAATGGCTTCGGTGGCGGTGTCGACAGCAGTCTGAAAACCAATTGTGTAATCAGTGCCATATAAATCATTATCAATAGTTTTTGGCACGCCTACGATATTTAAGCCATGTTCAAATAAGTGCTGAGATACCCTATGTGAACCATCACCACCAATATTAATTACGGCATCAAACCCAAGTTGCTTAATAATACTGATTAACTCATCAGAGCGGTCAATAAACACTTGTTCGCCCGCTATTTCAGCAGGAAATGCGGTTGGGTTCCCTTTATTAACTGTTTCGAGAATTGTTCCACCACGAACATGAATACCCGCCACAACTTCACTAGTTAAGTGTATAATATCATTTGGCTTTTCAAGCACACCACAATATGCTCTTCGGCTACCATACACCTGCCAATTGCCATCATGTTCGGCTGCTTTAACCACCGTTCTGATCACCCCATTGAGCCCAGGGCAATCACCCCCACTTGTTAATAGCAGTAATTTTTTCATTGTGTTACCAACTTCGTTCACTGATTAATTACAGATTAGCTTATATGTTGAAGTTTCGCGTATGACTTACATCAACTAAAACTTGGTTTTTTTATGCGTAGAAAAAAGCGCAACAAATAGCACTAGTAATACATACTTAGGCAGACTAGTCAGTAAAGTGGTGTTATCAATATTTGCAGAAAAGGTGTTAACAGCAAAATATAAATGCAGCGCTAAAAATGGTGTCAGCAATATAAAGTATGAATACGTTTTATCTTTAAGATACAGCGACTTACTAATGAGTAAAAATATTAAGAGTAACGCTAATAAAGGAAGACCTAAAGTAACGATATCAACCATTGATAAAGCAAAGTTAGGTGACAAATCATAAAGGGCTGAAAGTACTTCGGTTGGAATCGCAATAGCCGAGCCATAACCTATGACTGGTATAGATAAATAGGCAAATAAACAGCCAAAAATAAATAAAAGTAGTACGTTATATTTCATAACCCCATTCCATGGTTTGTTCATTATTAGCCTTACGCTAACTAATAATGAACAAATAATCCACTACTTTTTCAGTACCTTACATCGTTAAAATGTCTTAACTTTAAAGGCTAGGTTTTCCACCGCACAGCCTGTACTACTCGTATTTACACGGTAATAATGAGTATTGTCTGTGGCATTTAAATCTAATAAAAACTCATCATGCTGAGCGACTGCTTGTTGCTCTTGTGTTAAGCACATAGCTTGTACAAGCGAACGTAATTTAGCATCTGAAAAAATAGTGCCAAAACGCTGCATCGGCAGTGGCGGAATTTTAATACTAGGGAGTGCATTATCAACAGTTCGTTTAGCTAGAGTAAAACCATCCTTTGTTACATCAATAACTGCACCAGCAGGCCAATAACTGATTGCTCCGTTGTTTTTAGCGTCAGATTTAACATGCACGACACCGCTTTTACCAATCACCGTCATTAGTGCTGTTTCACCAGCTCGAATTGATACAAGGGCTGTGGTCTCATCAATGCCAAAGCCATGCTGTTGCCCGGTATCTGCCAGTAATCTTGCCAAACGCATTGTTCTGTTGCGCTCGCTAAAGTGTGTATCAAGAACACCATAAGTAAAACTGCCAAGCCCACCTTGTTTTTCATAGGTAAGACTATCAGCCGAAATCTTATCACCGCATTCATTTTCACAGCGCTCACTCGGCGCAGACACCGCAAACGAGCCTTCTCTCATTGCCGCTAAACTTGTACCATTTGAAATCATCGGCACTGTGCCATAGGCATTTTTACCACCACTTTGCACCGCTGTACCTGCGCTTGTGCCAACAAGTAATGGTCTTTGTAAAATTGCGTGAGTCCAAGGATATTGCTTGCCGTTGTCATCAAACAGTACTTTTCTGGTTAAACTCTGATCGCCACCGTTAAACATAATACCCGTAGCGTTTTCAATCAGTTTAACTAAATGATCGACCCCTTTATCACAAAGCGCTTTTTCGGCCTTAATTCGATCAGGGTAAATTGTCTCACGATTAAAAACGCCCATAGAGTCAGTGCGTAAAGAATCCAAACTCTCACATTGCTTACTAGTAATCGCTTTTGCTAAGGCGGGGGTTAGAGGTAACCAGCTTGATTCTACACCAGTAAAGTCTAATAGCCCTTCATAAAAGTCAGCTGATTCATATGGATCTCTGCTTGAAGCCGTAACCGCTAAAATTGTTGGTGATTCGGTGGTTGTTTTTAATGAAGCAGCAACAAAATCTAAAATATCATTGGCCGCACGTTCGTTATTATCACTAGTACTAACCTGCTCTATTTGACGGGTCGAATCTGTATTTAATACAGCCACTTCAAGTGAGTCTATGACAAAGCTGTATTCTGAATCAGTGAGTTCGTTTAGTAACTTGTTATCTAAATCACGCCATGCCCATAAAATATCACTTTTAGTGATCAAACCTGACTTTTCACGTGCAATCTGTGCTAATACCTTAAGCGTTTGCTGACGATTTTTTTTATTCTTGCTTGGCCAATTTGTCTTTATTGTAGATAAAGCATCATTATTTAATCGATATTGATTATTCCGTTTACCACTAATCTGTTTATTCGAAAGGCAATTTTTAGGGCTCATACTTGAGCAGGTGGTCAAGGCACCGCCGACTAAGACCAACGTTTGCTGTTGATCATTTGCATAGACTTTGCTGCCAAATGATGCGAAAAACAAACCAAATACCAAAGAAAAAGCTGAAGTTTGATATTTAGTCTTTTGCTCCTTAAGGATGTTCATATTGTTACACTCTTGTAAAAAAATATTAGAAAATTGCTTGCGCAGCTTTTTGTTGCTTGCTATAAAAAAAGGAACATTTAAAAACGCGAGTAAGCTAGCACTGTATTACTAGCTTTGTCAAAAGACCTTACGGATTGGAATTATGTTGAAAAACGCATTATCGCTTTGCACATATTTCTACTCTCCACACTACCTTTCGGAGTGGTTTGACGAGTAGCCACACCTCACTTCCTGTGAGGGGCTAGTTGTGTCTATAACCCACTGCCCTGTCTAAAAAATTATAACAATTATTCAAAACGTCACGGTTTTGCCGTGTGTTTTTTAAGACAAAGGTAAATCAATATGTTTCGTCAGTTATCAATTGCTGTAGCAATCAGTGCTGTGCTGTGCCCAGTACAAGCTGTGTATGCTCAAAACGACCAACAATCAGAAAAAATTGAACGAGTAGAAGTAACAGGATCACGAATTAAAGGGGTTGATTTAGAAGGAACCATCCCGCTTACAGTGCTTGACCAAGATGCAATCAAGCGCTCAGGAGCGAACACTATTCATGAATTATTAAAAGATTTATCCGTTTTTAAAGGCGGATCCGGTACCTTTTCAACATCAGAAAGTGGTGGTACATCAACCTCAACGCCAGCGGGTCAATCCGCTGCGAGCCTTAGAGGTATGGGTCCTTCTGCAACATTAACGCTGATTAATGGCCGCCGTGTTGCACCAAGCTCGTTCGCAGCAGGCACTGAAAACTTTGTCGATGTGAACTCAATTCCACTTGCTGCAATCGAGCGCATTGATATTTTAGCCACTGGCGCATCAGCAATTTATGGTGCTGATGCTGTCGCTGGTGTTATTAACTATATTCTTAAAGATGACTATCAAGGAGCTGAAGTAAATACTTCTTACACCAATAGTTTTGACAGTCATGACGAAGCTAAGAAGCAGCTTAACTTAGTCTACGGAACCAATATCGGTGAAAGTAACTTAACGGTATTTGCTGATATTTACGACCGCAATGCCTTTAAAGCTACCGACAGAAGTTATACCGCAACACCTAATCTAGTGAATGGTTACTCATATTTACCGAAACTTGAGAACTCACCAAACATTTATTATTACAGCAGCCGAGATGGCAATGAACTACCAGCGCCAAACTGTAAAACAGAGCTTGTCACGACTGAGTATGGTGAGCAAATTTGTGCTTACTATGCTAACCAAGATGATTACCTAGAAACCCCATTTGAAAGCCTTTCAACTGGCTTTATGTTTAACAGCACCTTAGGTGATTTAGATTGGCATACCGATTTCTTCTATAGCCAAACTAAATCAAAAGCCTATTCATCACCTGCACCAATCAATCAAATAAACGATGATGATGGTCCGTTTATCATAGAAGATGCGCTATTCATTTATGATAACGCTGATGGCAGTAATGACTTAATGGACCAGCTTTATATTGATCCATTTACCACTCAAGCAGGTCGAGATGTTTATGGCTTTGCATTTGATGCACGTTTTAATTCACCGCGTACTGTTGAAGTTGAAACTAAAAACTTTCGCTTAGTCAGTAGCCTAGCTGGTTACATTGGTGATTGGAGTTGGGAGTCAGGTGTAACATTTTCTCGTTCTAAGTCAGAGCAAGAAGCGATTGATGGTATTTACAACCGCTACCAATTTCATGCTGCAATCACTGGTGAATTATGCTCTGACGGTTCAACGGCTACATACGATGGAACACAGCTCAATTGTGCGCAAGGTCAGTTAATGCCATTCTACAACCCTTTTTTACAGGGTGATGCTAATAATGATGCGGTGCTTGAGCTTGCAAAAGCAAACCCTAGTAGAAGTGGTGAAAGTACAGTTTACGGATGGGATTTAAACTTTAATGGCGACTTATTTACATTTAATGAGTTACCCATTTATGCTGCATTTGGTGTTGAGGCTCGCCGAGAAGAGTTAAAAGATATTCCGTCTTTAGACTCTCAAGCGCGTGCTGAAAATGGTTATTTAGTTGATGTTTTTGGTTTTGGCTCGAGCTTATCAGAAGCAGACCGTACGCAATACGCTGCATTTGTAGAGTTGAATATGCCAGTTACTGAGCAGCTAGAACTGCAAGTTGCTGGTCGTTACGATCATTACAATGACTTTGGTGGAACGTTTAACCCTAAAGTTGGTTTCAGCTACCGCCCTTCAGATTCTCTAATTATTAGGAGCTCTTGGTCAACGTCGTTTAGAGCACCTTCATTAACTCAAGCTGGCGTAAAATTACGTACCACACAATCAAGCTTTGATTGCGGCGCAAATCAGGCAGTTGCAGACTTATACTGTATGGGTGATGGTACGGAAGTCAGTGTTAACAGCCTAGAACTTGGTAATCAAGCACTCAAAGCCGAAGAGTCTGAAGCGCTCAGTATTGGCTTTGCATGGAGCCCATCTGTAAATACCAATCTAACTGTCGATTATTGGCATTTTGATCATGAACAAGTTATCGATACCAATATGACTGCCGTCCTAGATAGAGCAATTACGGATGCTTCTCTTCGTCACTGTGGCTTAGTACCACAAGGACAACAAGGTATTTCGTACGAGCAGCAGCTGTGTGAAGTAACCGATAATGCTGGCCTTAATATCGAAAGTGATGGCGCTAATCTTTCAGAGATCCTAACAAACTATATTAGTGAGTTTAACCCGCGAGAAGATGAGCTATTCCTGCCACTATTTAGAGACCATGTTATTCCACTGGAAAATACCGGCACACAAACCTTAGCGGGTATCGACTTTAAATTCGATCATCGTTTTCTTTTTGCAAAAGGTAATTTAACACTCGCTTTTGATGGTACACACTATTTAGAGTTTGAGCGAAACAAACCCGGTTCAGATGCAATCGAAAAGCTAATCGGCACTTATCGCTACCCTGAAAATGTTGGCAGATTCTCTATCGATTGGGATGCCGAGAGTTATTATTTAAACCTAGGCGCCAATTATACCAGTAGCTATGAGGATGATATTGAAGGGCTTCGTGGCCGTGAAATAGATGAGCTAGCAGAACTTGGCGAGCTTAATGATGAGTTAAAACGCGATGTTGATGACTGGCTAGTATGGGATTTATCTGCCGGGTATTTTATCAATGATTCATTATCAATCCGTGCTCGTATCGATAATATCTTCGATAAAGAACCGCCTAAACTGTATGGTTCAAGTCGAGGTTTTGATTCTATAAACCATAATGCTTATGGCAGTCGCTATACGTTAAGTTTGAGCTATCGCTTTTAGCAAGGTTTGGGCGGCTTAATAGTCGCCCACATCTTTGAGCTTACGTTATCTTAAACTGACGACTCTCAGTATTAATCTTTCTTAGCAAGGGCTACAATACCTTGCTTATCTTATAAACGTCGAATGACATTTAAGTGACTTTATGAAAAACAAACAGTTTGCGATGCCAGATGCGAGCATCATTTTGTTGTGCGTCGCAGTTATCGCCTATTTTGCCAGCCTATTTATAACCCCCGGTGTGTTTAATGCCGAAAAAGATAGCCATAGCGTTGAATTATCACAATATCAAACAGCCTCAGATCATACACCGCCAGCATTTTTTGCAGAAGGTGGTGAAATTGGCCTAGCTAATGTCTTATTTGAAGGGTTAGTGTCAGGTGATAAGTATGGCGCAGCGATTGGTGTAATGGCGTTTATTTTAATCACTGGCGGTGCGTTTGGGATTATCTTAAAAACCGGTGCGATAAATAACGGCATAATGGCACTCATTAATAAAACACAACATATTGAGTGGGTATTCATTCCTCTCTTGTTTGTGCTTTTCTCTTTAGGGGGGGCGGTTTTCGGCATGGGTGAAGAAGCCATCGCCTTTTGTATTGTGTTATTCCCGATTATGAAACAACTTGGCTATGACGCAAAAGTGACGGTATTAACAACCTATGTTGCTACACAAATTGGCTTTGCTACCTCATGGATGAATCCATTTAGCATTGCCATAGCTCAATCAATTGCTGAAATTCCCGTTTTTTCTGGCGCAGGGTTCAGAATGGTTGCTTGGCTTGTTTTTACTTCATTTGGCCTTGTATTCACCATTCGCTATGCCAATTCTATCAGAGCAACTAAACAACAATCTAACCAACACATAAACAGTGCAATAAATTTAGATAACGCAGATAAACTAATCTTACTTACTTTTATTGCTGGCATTGTTTGGGTTATTTGGGGCGTGATGGCTCGGCAGTATTATATTCCTGAACTAGCAGCGCAATTCTTTTGCCTAGGTATTGCTTGCGCTGTAATAGCCAGCCTATTCAAAAAACAAACTGCCAATGAAAGCGCAAACGCATTTAAAGAAGGTGCCCAAGAGCTCTTACCTGCAGCGCTTTTGGTTGCTTTGGCAAAAGGCGTTATTTTAATACTTGGCGGTAGCGATTTAACGTCACCTTCGACCCTTAATACCTTACTGTACTATAGTGCCACCAGCATCTCAGTTGTGCCCGATTATATTGCTGCTTGGGGCATGCTATTATTTCAAAGTGTATTTAACTTCTTTGTTTCGTCTGGTTCAGGACAAGCAGCCATAACAATGCCGCTAATGTCGCCGCTCGGTGATTTATTAAATATCTCACGTCAAATTGTGGTGTTGGCATTTCAGTTGGGTGATGGTTTAACTAATATTTTTATTCCTACTTCTGCTAGTCTCATTGGCTGTTTAGGTATTGTTAAATTAGATTGGAGTGAATGGGCACGTTTTATTTGGCGCTTCACTTTGGCTTTGTTTGGCCTTGCCAGTGGTTTTATTTTTCTCGCACACTTTATTAACTATCAGTAAAAGATTTAATTATGTTAACACTTATAAAAGGCGCAGACGTTTTCGCCCCCTCACCTTTAGGCATTCAAGATGTCCTTATTGCTGGCACAAAAATAGTTGATATACAGCCTGAAATAACTATCGATACCTATCAGGGGATTACCAAGGTAGATGGCACTCATTGTATTTTGGCCCCGGGGTTTGTGGATTCACTCGTTCATATAACTGGCGGTGGCGGCGAAGCTGGCTTTGCAAGTAGAACACCAGAAATGAACCTGACTGATGCAACACTGCATGGTACAACTACTGTTATTGCAGCCCTGGGCACTGACTCAAGTAGCCGAACTCATAGTAACCTGATTGCTAAAGCAAAAGAGCTGAAAGAGCTTGGGCTCAACGTTTTTTGTCATTCGGGCTCATATCATTTACCTGCGAAAACACTGACAGGCTCTATCACCAGCGATTTAATGTACATAGATGAGTTTATTGGCGTGGGAGAAGTTGCTATATCTGATCATCGTAGCAGCCAACCCACAGTGCAACAGCTGGCAGAACTGGCTGCAGAGGCAAAAGTGGCCGGCATGTTAAGTGGTAAAAAAGGCACTGTCAGCATTCATGTTGGCCCTGTTGATACACATTTATCGATATTGCATGAGGTTGATAAGCTAACCGATATTTCGCTAGCACAATTTTACCCAACTCACATGAATCGTAATATCGACTTACTTAATGCTGGGGTAGAGTTTTGTAAAGCCGGTGGCACTATCGATTTTACAACAAGTACAACAGAGTATGACCTTGCTCATGGTGAATACTCTGCCGCACACGCACTTGCCTATTGTATAGAGAATAAAGTCGACCCAACGAAGCTCACTATGAGCTCTGATGGCCATGCAAGCCTCCCTATTTTTGACAAAAGCTATAATCTGCTTGGCCTTGAAGTAGGTAAAGAGTCCACATTGCATGGCTCGTTTGTAGAAGCAGTGCAAAAATTTAATGTTTCGATTGAACACGCTTTAATGGCTGTTACATCAAACCCTGCACAGATACTGGGTATAAATAAAGGTGTAATTAAGCAAAATGCAGATGCCGACCTTGTGTTACTTAATAAAACAACGCTTGCGCCAACAGAATGCTGGTCAAAGGGTGTTCATATGGTAAGCAAAGGCAAAGCACTTGTTAAAGGCACCTTTGAATAAGGCCGCAATCGGCGGCCTAAACAGTATCCGAAATTCGAGTAACAAGTAGTTGCTCGACTTTCACCCCTTCAACATCAACAACCTCAAACTTATAGCCACCGTAATTAATAAACTCGGCGCGTTTAGGCAGGCGTTTCATGGTGTATATTAAAAACCCTGCGACTGTTTCGTAATGAGACTGTTCAGGGAACTCTTCAATTTCAAGTACCTTAGCAAGCTCAACCACAGGTGTTAAACCATCGACCAGCCAAGATGAATTATCACGTTGAATAATTAACTCTTCACCCTGGTGGCTAATTAAGTCGCCCATAAATCCTTTCATTAAATCTTTAACAGTAACAATACCTACCATTAGCGCATACTCATTAACCACTACGGCAAACGGCTCTGCCGCTTTTTTGAAAGTATTTAGCGCCTCTGAAAGACTCAATGTTTCTGGCAGATAAAAAATATCTTGGCTTATCAGTTCATTATCGATTTCAGCGGTTTGCCCTTTTAGCACTTTGCGCAAAATATCTTTTGATTCAACCGAACCAATTAATTTATCTAAACTACCATCACAGACTAAAAAGTGATTATGAGGGTGCTCAATAATTTTGGTTGCAACTTCTTGAGCATCCGCCTTTACATCAAAAAACACAATTTGATCACGAGGAGTCATCACACTCGATAAAAAACGTGCCTCTAAATCAAATACATTGCCAATTAGCTCATATTCTTGTTGCTGTAAGCTGCCGTACTCTGCCCCTGCATCCATCATCGCAACGATGTCTTCTGTGGTGACAATATCTTCTCGTTCAGCGGGTACTTTAAACGCGCGTAAAACCAAATTAGTTATACCATTAAAGAAAACAACAAAAGGAGTGAGCGCAAAGGTCACCCAACGCATAATGGACACCACGTTAACTGCAACTGCCTCTGGCATAATCATGGCTAACCGTTTAGGTAATAAGTCAGCGAATAGAATAAACAAAGAGGTAATACTCAAAAACGAAATCAAAAAGCTGATTTGACTCAATAACGGGCCTTGATAAATCATGCCTAAAATTTGTTCTATGTAAGGAGATAATGCTTGCTCACCAACAATACCACCTAAAATGGCAATTGCGTTGAGGGCAATTTGTATCATGGCAAAAAATGCCCCAGGTTGCTCTTGCAAACTAAGTACTGCTTGGGCTTTTTTGTTGCCTTCGTCCACCATAACTCGTAATTTGATCTTACGAGATGCCGCAATCGCAATTTCGCTCATTGCAAACAATGCACTGATCAAAATTAAAATCATGATAATGAGTAAATCACTCATTGTAGCTCCTAATAATTAAGCGCATTCAGAGTGTTGAATGCAAACAACTTTTTGCTCGTTTAGGCTAGCGAGAGTTTGGCGAGAATGGACAAAAAGCAGCTGATTATAGCCACTTTGTAGCAATCAACAAGTGCTATTTTTAATCGTTAATAGCAAAGCCTTTATTTAATTTTTCAAGAGTAACAGGATTGATATTTTTATTGCAGGCAAAGTATAACTGAGGTGTGCCAACGGGCAGTTTAAATATCGGTTTTAAATCTTCAAGGGTGCTGTCGTTATCGCGCTCATATTTAAATTGTTCATCGCTGAGGATGACTAAATCTATACTTGAGCGTCTGCTTTTCAGTACATCGTAAATATTGTCAAAACTATCAAGTAAGATCAGCTGATTACGCTCATCAAAGCCGTTTTCTTTTAGGTAAATGTGTGAATAGTTATTTTTTAATACTGCAATTCGGTATTTCTTAGCTTCATCTATGTTAGCTATAGTTACTTGCTCAGATTTAAAAGAATAGAATGACGCTGAAAAGCCACCAATTTTCGCTACCCAAGTAAACTTATCTTCGCGTGCCGGAAGCCTTGCCATAGAAAAGATGCAGGTATTGCTATCACGCAATGCAGCGTTATATGAAATTGACCAAGAATTTACTGACAGCTCATAATCTACGCCACTTTTTTCTAAACCTGATTTAACTTTATCAACCACAGTGCCAGTTAATACGCCATTTTTATCTAGGTATTGAAAATTAGGAAAGTTTTCGGTCACCACAGTGATCGCTGCAAAACAAGGTTGCAGAAAAAGCAGCAATGACAGGGTTAGAATTGTGCGCATGATGAGCGATACCAAATAAATTATAATTATTTTTTATAATAATATAGCTCGAAGTTGCAGATATTGAAATATTATTTAGTAAAAAGGAATGAGCGGAAACAGGGTGTTTCCGCTATAGAGTCAATTACTTATTCATTGCATTAATCAAAAAAGCTGAGATTTTAGCGCCTTCTCTTAGAGTTGTTTCAGAACTTGTCTGACCGATTAATGAGCTATCTGTGAATGGTGCAATTTCCATCATGTCAGCACCAGTAATTGGGAACTCGTCAGCCAATGCAACTAGAATGTCTAATGCATGCTGAGGTGTTAAACCACCGGCTTCTGGTGTTCCTGTCGCTGAAGCAAAGCTTTCATCAAGTGCATCAATATCAAAGCTCACATAAAGCTCATCAACATTATCTGCTTTTAGCTGCGCAATAACTTCTTCAGCAACAGCTTTAGCGCCACGTTCGATGATTTCGTGTGCCCAATGTTGTTTAACGCCAAACGTGTCTTCCCAGTGTTGCTTAGGCTTACCACTAGAGCGAATACCAAATTGAATTAAGTTACGTGGAGCTGGTAAGTACTCAAGAATATGTGTACACCACGAACCAAAACATAAATCGATACCTAAACGTTCTACTAATAAGTCTGTATGAGCATCAAAATGAATGATTGCAGTGCGTTTACCTGCATCACGTTTTGCTTTTAAGTAAGCTTTAGTCAGCGGGTAGCTAATTGAATGGTCGCCACCAATACCAAAAATACCCTTATCTGGGTAATTTGCATAAAAGCCATCACAGACATCTTCAGTGATAGACAAAGGCGATACATGATATTCGCTGTTTTCATCAGCATATAACGCTTTTTGACAGTTTGTAATGGTTGCATCGTTAAGGTATTTATCATGCAATAAATGCGGGATCACACGAACATCGCCTAAATCAAAGGCGCGCGCTTGTGGTTGTTGATCAATCAAAGTAGAACGTAAAAATAATGGACCCCAGTTAGCACCACGTAAAATACCACCGCCACAGTCAGAGCTAATACCTAAAATTACCGCTTTGTGTTCAGACTCTGCCAGTGTTTCAAGTGACTCTTTCCAAAGCACATCAACATTATCTGTTTGACCGTATAATTTAGTACGCAGCGCATCTTTACGTTCTTTTGCTGTATTAACTGTAAATACGCCATCGCCAGGAGGACAAAGACACTGACTTAGTTTTTCGTGGAAGGCTTTTTGTGTGTTACTCATCTCTACTCCGCTGATCTTTATCTGCATATTCATGCGTAATTAAAAAAGTTACGCAATTAAGTTTGTGTATAGTCTAGATTTTTGAGACTCAACAATCACTTGCTCAACCAAACCTATAACTCACTGATATTAAATGGTTATAATTTTAATGCAGATGAATTTAAACTGCTCTAGTCAAATAAGAGCGCTGTATTTTGGCAGGTATAACATGCGCGAAAAGAAAGTCAAATTTTGCGGCAACCTAGGTGATTGCCGCTATAGATTTATATTCAAACGAAGTGAATACTCATTATTCGTAGCCTCTTGGCTTCTTAGTTTTGATAACGGCAATGTATGCATGCCAGCTGGCGTAGCTCAATAAAGGCATAATGACAATAAACCCAGCAGTGCCTGTAATAAAGCCGACAAATACTAAACATAGTATCAAACCAGCCCAGACAACCATGGCACCGAAATTGGTTTTAACCGCATTCATTGAAGAAATTACCGCAGTCATAATATCAACTCTGCGTTCCATCATAATTTGCGGGGTAAACGCTGAGATAGCAAATACAGTGACCAGTAAGATACCACCGACAATACTACCGAGCGTTAAAAACGCAGATAACTGCTCAAAACTCGGGTTAACAACGTTCGGGTACAATGCATGAATAAGTGCAGCTAAGCGCATCCAAACAATCATAATTACCATTAATAACACCGCAAAGCCCCATTCACCTGCAGGGTTTCTAAACATCGATTTAAGGCTGTGCATTAAAGTGGGTTTGTGGCCTTTTTCAAGCTCCCATGCGACATCGTAAAGTCCGGCAGCAAAGGCAGGACCAATTAATGCAAAGCCAACGACTGCAGGCAATATAACTAAGTGCGTATCAAACTGATAAACAAAATACATGATAGTCGCAGGTATCAAGGTAAATACTAATCCGTAGACTAGACTCAGTATGGGCGCATTAGCGATATCTTTAAATGCAAGTGCTAACCAATGAAAAGGCGCACCAATTGAAATTTTCGAGCTTTCTAAACAGCGTGCAAACTCATGGTGTTTACTCATAGAAGATGAAGCAGGCATAATATATCCTCTTTTATCGTTACTTCTTTAGGTTTAGGTTATCTGTGCAATTCTTGCAACATTGGTGATCTAATAGGACATCTGTCCTGTACTTTAAACACATATGATTAAAGTATTACGCTTTAGACAAAAATAAGGTTTAATAATGGAAAAGGTATTTCACTTAGGGCTTACTCGTCAGGACTTAAACGGCGCAACCCTTGCGATTGTCCCTGGCGACCCTGACCGCTCAGCACGCATTTCAACACTTCTCGATAACCCTGAATGCTTAGCGAAGACCCGTGAATTTCATGTATACCGAGGTGAGCTTAACGGCCACAGTGTTGTAGTTTGTTCTACCGGTATTGGCGGCCCATCTACATCAATTGCTGTTGAAGAGCTTGCTCAGCTAGGTATTGATACCTTTTTGCGTATTGGCACGACCGGTGCAATTCAGCCACACATTAACGAAGGCGACATTTTAATTAGCCAAGCTTCAGTTCGTTTAGATGGTGCTAGCCAGCATTTCGCACCACTAAGCTACCCTGCTGTGTCTGACTTCTTTGCAACACAAGCGATGGTAAATGCATGTGATAAGCTAGGAATTAATTTCCACATTGGTATTACTGCATCGAGTGATACTTTCTACCCGGGTCAAGAACGTTACGATACTTATTCTGGCTATGTTCCTCGCTCATTCCAAGGCAGCTGTGAAGAGTGGCAAAAACTAGGCGTGATGAATTATGAAATGGAATCAGCAACACTATTTACTATGTGTGCCGCCCTTGGCTTACGCGCAGCCTGTGTTGCAGGTGTATTAGTAAATCGTACTAAACAAGAAATTCCGAATGTTGACCACGGCGAGATTGAGAAAAAATCAGTCGCCGTCGTCATTGAAGCTGCAAAACTATTGCTAAACTAGTTTAGCAACACAGTGCTCAAATGCTGGTGGGTTTGCAAAGCTTGCCAGCACACTTTTAGCCACCTCATATTGATTTTCTGCCCCTTGTGTTTCTAACAAGGTGATTGACTTAACTGTTTTATCATCAAAGGTTAAGCCCGCAAGATAAAACTGACTCAATGCACTTTGTAATGGCGAAAGGCTTGGACTATAAGCAGCATTTTCAGCATAACTTCCGTAAAAGTCACCTTCATCAAAAGTCGTTAATTTTACCGCGCTAAAGTTACCTGTGTATGGCACGTATGCATTGAGTGCCAATTGAATAAGTTTAGCATCATCAATCGAAAGCTCAGTAAACTGTTTATCGCTTTGCTTATTAGAAAATAAACAGGCTTCATTGCCTAGGTCTTTTGGGCCAAATGAATAAGGTAATAACTCATGCAGATTAAAGTCACGTTCTGGCAATAAAATCTCAAGTGAGTCTGCGGTGCTCAATTCATTCATAAATTGACGGCAGTAACCGCAAGGTGCATCGCTAATAGCAATTTTTAACACTGCTTGCGCGCCATTAAGCCATGCATTATTAATGGCTGATTGCTCAGCATGAACGACCAAACTCAATGCTTGATGAGAAAACTCAACATTTGCGCCAAAATAGAAATTTGTTTCGCCTTGCTTGTTTAACCCAACTGCAATGGCGCCCACATTGAATTTAGAAATAGGCGCGACAGAAAATAAACTTGCGACGGGTACACAAGCTTTTAGTAACTCAAGTTGGCTAACTTGAAACTGCTGACAAAGAGAAGAAATATCAGATTGAGATAAGATGCCACGTTGCTGTTTAAGCTGGGCAAAAAGAGAATTTTTTTGTTGATCATTGAAGCTAAATGGCTCTGAATTTTGAGCTAGTTTGCTTGCATCTATCCTAGTTGCTGTCATAACAAATTATAATTATTAATTGGCTAAACAGTTTAAAAGGTTACGTAATGAATTGCTAGGTTTTGGCGGTAAACATCAAGGTAAATCGCACAATAAAAGCTAAAAATTAGCGGTATTTGTAAGCCCAGATATACACAATAAAATAGCGATGACTAGCTCGACTAATTATTGACGAACCAGCCAATTTTTTGCTTTGTTAAAACATTCAAAGTTTTCAGCTTGTAAGTTATAGCGCTTTGCTTTTTGCATAAATAAGTCGTGCATAAAACCATCAAAACTTACAACTATTGCTACAACAGCTTTTTTCAAAGAGTTTGCCACTTCCGGCATAATGGTGAATAAATCAGCAGGTGCGAAATTGTGCGTCATCTCAGACACATCAACGAGTATTTTCTCTGACCCATGTAATTCTGAATATTGTTGGGCAATTTGGTAAAAATTTATCACATCCTGTGCACTAGCAGTCCCTCTTAACGTCATCATCACGAGTGACGTCGATGCATCATAAGTGATGCAAGTAGACACGTTTGGCATAAGTTACTCTAAAAAAGCGTGGGGGTTGATTTGGCTTAACGGTAGCTGAACCAAAAAGCTGGGCTATTTTATTAATATCGCCTCTCTAGTCAATACCTAGCAATAAAATAGGTATGACCAGTTGTAAAATTCAGATTTTAGGATTAGATCTACTTTAAAGAGTTGTTATGCAAATTCATATCTTATTTACTTTAGACACAAGTATGAGTTTTCCTTTCATAGAATCAGCTTTTTCAGATAAACCTATATTTAGTTAAAATTTATAATATTTAGCGTTAATTAGACAGCAAAATGGGTGAGCGTTTTTTAAGCTCACTTTTAAATGGATTGGTGTGTCATGAAAGCGCGATTGGTTATATTATTTGGCTTTACCTTGTTGATTTTATTAATTTCAACAACACCTAAAGCGATGCCCATTAAAGAATTTGAAAAGCTTAGAACCTCAATAAGGCAAAGCTACGCCAGTTCACCTCAAGAAGGGCTTGAGTTTGTCAATGCGCTGATTGAAACTACCGAACTAACACTAGAACAAAAGATTATAGTCACTAATTATAAAGCTTGGTTTTTGCTTGAGACTGACAAGCTTGAACAAGCCATGGAAACCATTGTTAAGTACATGAATATGGTTTCTCAATCTGATGAAAAAGACCTCATGTATGGCTATTTTAATATTTCAGGGGGCATTTATGCGCGCTTAGGTCTATATGAAGAAGCCTTAGCGTACTATCGCGATGCCATGCCATTTGCACAATCTCGAGATGAGCGTTTAGTTTATCAAACCGAAAATAATATCGCTTTAGTAAAGCTACGTTTAAACCGTTATAAAGAAGCTGCCGACTCGTTCACATACTATCGAGATTATGCCCACAGTAAAAATCAAACTCTCAACGAATCATTTGCAAGTAATAATTTAGCGCTAGCTTTAATTGGGTTAAAACAGTATCCAGAAGCACTCAAGATTATCAATGAAGCTATTGGGCTGCAAAGCCAACACAACTACACCACTCACCTTGCTTCAAGCCTTGTTTTAAAAGCCAAAGTATTACGTTTTCAAGGTTTTTTAGAAGACTCAGAAAAGGTACTCAACGAGGCTTCAACGCTTATTGAAAATAAACAACTTGAGAATGAGCAACTTAATATTATTTTATGTTTAGCAGAAACGTATGAGGCACAAGGACATACTGATAAAGCACTCACAACGCTTGCATCCGTTGATACTCACACTGTTAGCCATACTAATTTTGAAACCCTATTATCGATTGCCAAATTAAGTGCAGAGCTTTACGAGCAACAAAAAAATTATGTAAATGCACTTAGCGCTTATAAACAATATTCGTACATTAACGCCGCTATTTTAACCAGACAAGCCAAAGTGAATTTAGCAAAAGCACTTGCAGAAGCCGATGTTGCCGCAAAAGAAGTAAGAATTTCTAACCTAACTCGTGCTGAGCAAATAAAAGCAACTAAAGCCAACGCATTTAAAGACCTCACGATTGTAGTAAGCATCTGTTTAGTTGTTATTTTATTTGGCTCACTTATCGCCATTAACAGCATAGACAAACAAAAACAAAAATTAACTAAAGCATTAGAGCAGTTAAAAGATACACAAGATCATCTGATTGAAATCGAAAAAATAGCCTCTTTAACAGCACTGGTATCTGGTATGGCGCATCAACTTAATACCCCTATTGGCACCATAGTGACCGCAAGTTCATTAATCGATGATTACATGGAAGGTTTAGAAGAAAAATTTAAAGCCCGAGAGCTCTCTAGCAAACATTTTCATAAGTTTATTACCGATACCAATAGCGCTAAAGAGTTGGTGATCAGTAGCATTAATCGACTTGCCGGAATTGTCGAAGAATTCAAAGCGCTCAATGTGTCTATTCACCTTGATAAACCAATGAGCAAAATACAGCTACCAAGCTTTATTAGTCATCGTTTATACCCTTTGAGTAAACATCTTGGTAAGCAAATTGAGTTTAAAATTCATGGTGATGAGGCTGTTATTACGTCATATCCAACTATCTTAAGTGATGTATTAAAAACCTTGGTTATTAATTCCTGCGAGCATGGCTTTGTTAATTCTGACCAAGGTGTTGTCGAGGTAACAGTTAAAGCCTATACACATGTGGTTGAAATTACTTACCAAGATAACGGCGTGGGAATAAACGACGAAATACTTCATGAAATATTTACGCCATTTTACACCACTAATTTAGGCGGAAATCATTTAGGGCTTGGTTTAAACGTGGTATTTAACGCGGTTAAATATAACCTAAGAGGGAAAATCGGCGCCGAGCCATGTAACCACGGCGCACGATTTGTTATTAGCCTACCAATCGATGCTCGATTGGTCGATGATACTAGCTATTAACCGGTATTACGCATACCTGCAGCGATACCTGTCATAGTGATCATCAAGGCATTATCAATATCGCCTTCAGATCCCTCGTCAGCTTCGCGTGAACGACGCAGTAACTCGACTTGTAATAAGTTAAGTGGATCTGTGTACGGGTTACGAAGTGCGATTGACTCTTTGATCCAAGGTTGGTCTGCAAGTAAGCTCTTTTGTGGGCTAAGCGACTGAACAAGCTCAATCGCCTCGCTCAATTCTTGACGTAGCTTCACGCCTAATGGCTTATATTGTTCAGTTACTAGTGCATCATCGTAATGCGCACTTAACCATGTATCTGCTTTACTAAATACCATTTCTAGCATCTCTAAACGAGCACGGAAGAATGGCCATTTTAAGCTCATTTCATGAAGTGTCTCGATGCCATACTTATCTAAAGCAGCTTTAAGGCCTGTTAATGCACCCAACCAAGCTGGAAGCATTAAACGGTTTTGGCTCCATGCAAAAATCCATGGAATAGCACGAAGGCTTTCTACTCCACCGTTCGGGTTACGCTTCGCAGGGCGAGAACCAAGTGGTAATTTAGAAAGCTCTTGCTCTGGCGTTGCCATTCTAAAATAAGGCACAAAGTTTTCATCATGGCGCACAACTTGACGGTAATGCTCACAAGAATCTGCACTAATAAGCTCCATAACATCACGCCATTCGCTCTTAGGCTCTGGTGGCGGCAACAAGTTACTTTCTAGAACTGCACCGGCATAAATATTTAAGCTTTGTAGCGCTACAGCAGGCAAACCAAACTTAAAGCGGATCATTTCACCTTGCTCTGTTACACGTAGGCCACCTTTTAATGAACCTGGAGGCTGTGAGCGAAGAGCTTGGGCAGCTGGCGCGCCACCGCGACCAACAGTACCACCACGGCCGTGGAATAAAATAAGTTCAATACCGCGATTTTCGGCTAATTGTACCAGCTTATCCATAGCTTCATATTGTGCCCAACCGGCAGCCATCATACCTGCATCTTTTGCTGAATCTGAGTAGCCGATCATGACATTTTGCTGGTTTTGAATATGACCTCGGTACCAAGTGTTATCAAGTAAACATTCGATAACCTCTTTACCATTATTTAAGTCGTCTAACGTTTCAAATAATGGCGCAACCGGTAAGTTAAACTTACAACCACTTTCTTTAAGCAATAACTGCACTGCCAGTACATCAGATGCGGTACGTGCCATCGAGATAATATACAAGCCAAATGTTTGAGCATCTTGCGCTGCGATTACATCGAATGTATCTAGCACCTCTTGTACTTCTGGGCTTGGTTGCCAATGTTTTGGAATTAGCGGACGTCGAGAGTTTAGCTCAGCAAGTAAAAACGCTTGTTTGTCTTCTTCTTGCCATTGATGGTAATCACCTAAACCTAAATAACGTGTTAGCTCAGAGAAAACATCACCATGACGCGATGAATCCTGACGTACATCAAGTTTTGCAAGGCGCAGACCAAAGCTATTAATACGGCGCAGAACATCAAGTAGCAAGCCATCGGCAACTACTTTCATGTTGGTCTTAATAAGCGAGCGATAACACACTTCGATTGGGTGTTTAATTTGCGCGATATCGGTAATTAAATCTTCAGAATCAGTGCGCTTTTTCTTAATTTTAGCGCCCAAATGCGTCACAGTTTCAGCAATTTGATTCTTTAATTTTTTAAGTACCGCACGGTAAGGTTCAAAGTCTTGGCCCGCAAGCTCAATAAGCTCATCGCTTGCATCCGACATAGATAACTCATTGCTTAGCGTTTCGATATCACGCGAATACAAATCAAGTGCCATCCAGCGACCATGATCAAGTACTTGCTGTGTGACTTCAGCAGTTACAAACGGGTTACCATCACGGTCGCCGCCCATCCAAGAAGTAAATTCAATTGGGCTGAAATCAATAGGTAGCTCTAAATCAAGCTCTGCTTTTACGTCTTCGCCAAACTCACGTAAGAAACGCGGAACAGCGTGCCATAAGCTATTTTCAATAACCGCAAAACCCCATTTAGCTTCGTCAATTGGCGTTGGGCGTGAGCGACGAATGTCATCGGTATGCCACGCTTGGCTAATAAGTTGGGCAATGCGGTTTAATAAATCTGCACGTTCACTAGGTAAGTTGTCTTTACGCTCTAAAGAGGCAAGGCAATCACTTAATTCTACGTGTTTATTGATCATTGTACGGCGTGTCACCTCAGTTGGGTGAGCCGTCAGAACTAAATTGATGTGGAGTTTTGAGAGTGTTTGCGCCAAGTGATTAGGATCAACTTGACCTTGCTTTGATGCTGTTGCTAACGCTTTTAATGTTTGAGTGAGAGGGTTTAGTTGGCAAAAACCAACATCATTAAAGCGAGATACGGTATGAAATTGTTCAGCAACATTAGCAAGATTCAAAAAATGATTAAATGAGCGTGCAACCGGTAATAGTTCTTCATCTGTGAGAGCGTGTAGTACTTCGATAAGCGCTTGTCTGTCGGCTTCGTTACCACTACGTGACGATTTAGATAAAGCACGAATCTCTTCTACCTTATCTAAAATGGCTTGTCCTTGTGCATCTTTAATGGTTTGACCCAGCATTTGTCCAAGCATACTAACATTACCGCGAAGTGCAGCGTATTGTTCACTCATTCTCATACTCCTTTCTTTAACTAAGTTGAAAGTACTTACTGCACAGTATTTAGCCAAGCACGAACGCAGCTAAACACTGATCCCTTTTATTAATATCATTGTCAGCGTTAATTTAATAGATCGAATTTTCTAACATACTCGTAAAAAAGAATAACCAATCTATAAACATAAAAGTGTAATAAATACGCAGCTTAGTCAGCTGCAAAGCGTTAAAGCCAGCTCAATTGGTAAAATGGACTTACCAATTTAAAAGGTAAAATCCCCGTAATTTAAGGCATCCTTAAAGTTTGCATGGTCAAATTTTTACCCGCCTTTTTTATGTGTTTGTAGGTTTAGATCAAGACAAACAGAGCTACTATCACTTTATTAGTTGGTGATAGTTTGAGCGAAAAAATTTTCAAATATTTTTATAACAGGTCAAAAATGCAACTCTATATTTTGTGCGGTGCAAGCAGTGAAATTGCAAATGCCTATTTCACCACTCTATATAAACGAATAAACACGGGTCATATCGTAACCATCAGTCGAGGTGAATTTAAGGCAAGTTTTAATGAATCTATAAGCAATGAGATAAGCCACCAGCATTTTATTACTGACTACTCAGAGCAAAGCTTAAGTGGTATTGCGAAAGAACTTGCCGGTGGCCAATATGATTTGGCCCAGTTGATGATATTTAACGGCCTATTGCATGATCCAGATAATGTGCCTGAACGTAAACTTGAACAAATATCTGAGCAGCACTTTATAAATAGCATGATGACAAATGCTCTACTACCAATTCGCTGTGTGACGTTATTCTCATCGCTTTTAAAGCCACAAGTTTCAACTGTGGTGTGTGCCCTTAGTGCACGTGTTGGTAGCATTCGTGATAACAAGTTAGGCGGTTGGTATAGCTATCGGGCATCGAAGGCGGCATTAAATATGTTATTTAAATCTGCAGCAATTGAACTTAGCAGACGCTATAAAAAATGCCACTGCGTGTTATTTCACCCAGGTACTACTGATACGCCATTATCAAAACCTTTTCAGGCAAATGTGCCCGAAGGAAAGCTATTTACCCCTGAGTTTGTAGCTGAGCAATTGTATTTATTGATAAGTGATGCTGACTATTTACAACAATCACACAACCCTGCCTACTTTGACTGGCAAGGAAAACCCATAGACTGGTAACAGGAAATTTATGCATTTAACAAAACAAGCCATTGCTGATTTAGAAAACCGCTACCGCGCCCATCTAATTAATAGTTTGTCGGGGTTTAAAAGTGCCAACTTAGTCGGCACACAAGATAATAATGGCCAAACTAATTTAGCCATTGTTAGTTCAGTATTTCATCTTGGGGCACATCCCCCTTTAGTGGGTATGATAATTCGCCCTCATTCAGTGCCTCGCCACACCCTAGAGAACTTATTAGCGACTAAGCACTACACGATTAACCATGTCAACAAAGACATTTATAGCAAAGCGCACCAAACATCGGCACGCTACGACAAGGACGAGTCTGAATTTGATGCAACAGGGCTTACTACTGAATACCTAAATGACTGTACAGCGCCTTTTGTTAAAGAAAGTAAGCTTAAATATGCGCTTGAGCTGAAAGAACACCACCACCTTGCAATTAATGGCACTGAGCTAATCATAGGTGAAATAACCGATATCTACTTAGATGAGGCTTGCTTGCAAGAAGATGGCTTTGTCGATATTGAAGCCATTGATACAGTCGCAGTGAGCGGGCTAGATAGTTACCATGTAACTGAACGTTTAGCCCGCTTAGCGTATGCTAAAAAATAATCTTTAATTTAAGCACTAGAGTATAAATGGCTTAGGCGCATGGGTTAACACCTCAAAGCCAGATTCGGTGACAACAATGTCATCTTCTAGGCGCACACCACCATAGCCTGGTATATAAATGCCAGGCTCAATGGTGATCACATTACCAACTTCAAGGTTGTAGTCTGTCAATGTGTTAATAAATGGCACTTCATGTAAAAACAGCCCTAAACCATGACCAAGACCTTTACCCGCATACTCGCCAAAGCCCCCCTCTGCAATTACATTGTTTGATATAACATTTAAATCTAAACAATTAACACCTGGTTTAACCATTTCAAGTGCCGCATTTTGTGCATCGAGTACGGTATTATAAATACGGGTTTGTTTTTCTGACGCTTCGCCAATGATGTAACTGCGGGTCATATCAGAGCGATAACCATTTACAACCGCACCAAAGTCAAGGGTTACAAAATCACCTTGTTTTAAAACCTGATCTGACGGGTTACCATGCGGCAAGGCTGAGCGTTCTGCAAACAGCATAATAGTAGCAAACGACATTCCTTCTGAACCGAGCTTTTGCATTCTAAATTCAAGCTCTAACGCAAGGTCACGCTCAGTTACACCCGGTTTAAAATAAGGTAGCGTTTGTGCTAATGCTTCATCAGCGATGGCTGCAGCAGCTTTAATTTGTGCAACTTCCCAGCTATCTTTAACGCGTCTTAGTTTTTCAATTAAACCGTTTACCGCTGTTAAAGTGTGGCCGCTTAGCTCATCTGCCACACCTTGCCAAATTGCTACCGTGACATAACTTGCATCAAATGCGACATGGCTGTTCGGGTTAAGGTGTCTATTTATACAATGGCCAAGGGTTTCGTTGTCTCTGTCTCGACAAACAATTTCGAACCCTGTTGTTTCAGCAATTGCACGTTGGTGGTATCTGTAATCAGTGATCAACACACACGCATTTTGAGTAATTAATGCATAAGCAGCATTACCGCTAAAACCACTTAAGTAACGAATATTTTCATGACCAAGTACTAACATGGCGCTGTAACCTTGTTGCTCTAGCAAGGCTTTAAATTCAGCTTGTCTTTTTAAGTAATTAACTTGCATTGTCGCTCCTTATTTTTTGCGCATGCTAACAGTTATGTCCATAAATACGAATATTATGCGATTAGTCGCAGTGAGTTTGCATCAGCTGTTTACTCAAGCCACAATGCACAAAAAACCAAGGAGTACACAATGACAACTTACGGTATTGGCACACAAACGCCAGAGCAGGCGCTTGACTCTTTGTCAGATATGACAACAGATTTAACCCCTATTCAAAATGACGAATTTCATGCACGTATCGCAAAAGCACAAGCGTATATGCAAGCAAACAATATTGATGCAATATACTTAAATGCAGGCACTAACCTAGCCTACTTTACAGGTATGCGTTGGTACGCAAGTGAGCGTTTAGTTGGCGCTATTTTACCTGCTAAAGGTGATGTGCAATACATAGCACCGTTTTTTGAAATCGGCAGCTTAAACGATTTTATGGTGATTGATGGCCCAATTCGTGGCTGGCAAGAACACGAAAACCCTTATCAACTGTGTGTAGATGTTCTTACAGAAATGGGCATTAGCAAAGATGGTACCCTTGGTATTGATGAAAGCGCACAGTTTTTCATCTACGACGGCATTAATAAAGCGAACGGCAATTACAATATTGTTAACGCACAGTGCGTAACAGCTCACTGCCGCATGCATAAGTCAGCCAGCGAACTTGCCCTAATGCAACGTGCAATGGACATGACTTTAGAAGTACATAAAGCAACGGCAAGTATGCTTTATGAAGGTATCACCACAACTGAGGTTGAAGCCTTTATTAAAAAAGCGCACCAAAAAGTCGGCGCACCGGGTAACTATTTTTGTATTGTGTTATTTGGTGTTGCGTCGTCTTTCCCGCATGGCGTTAAAAACCCGCAAACCCTTAAAAAAGGTGATGTGGTACTGATTGATACTGGCTGTAAAGTACATGATTACCTCTCTGACATTACCCGTACTTATGTATTTGGTGGAGCAACCGATCGCCAACGTACGTTTTGGCAACACGAAAAAAATGCCCAACTTGCTGCTTTTGCTGCCGCAAAAAATGGTGAGCCATGTGGCAAAGTAGACGATGCTGCAAGGCAGTACCTCGCCGAAAATGGCATGGGACCAGAGTATCAAACACCAGGCTGCCCACACAGAACAGGCCATGGCATTGGTTTAGATATTCATGAATGGCCATACCTAGTGGGTGGTAACCCTACCCCACTCGCAACAGGTATGTGTTTTAGTAACGAACCTATGTTAGTAATACCGGATGAGTTTGGTATTCGCTTAGAAGATCACTTTTATATGACAGACGAAGGCCCGCGCTGGTTTACCGAGCCTGCTCATAGCATTGATGACCCATTTGGTTTAGCTAAATAAAATTCAAATTAACTTTATAAGGCCAGTTTTCTGGCCTTTTTTGTATCTGAATTATTACAATCATTAACAGTGTGGACATTTTAGAGACAACCTATCAGCTTTTATCATGTTATGATTTCAAGAATTTAACCTAACATAATTACGGAGAATAAATGGGTTTACGTTTTAAAGTTCCACATACCCTGATACTGCTGCTGTGCATGATGGTTGTTGCGCTTATTGCTACTTGGTTAGTACCACAAGGTTTTTTCACTACTACATTAAGTGAATCAGGCCGAGAAATGGTTGTTGCGGGCACCTATCAAACAGTTGCTGAGCGCCATTACTTAACTCCATGGGATTTATTACAAGCCATACCTCGCGCTTTTGCTGCTGCTCAAGATGTTATTTTCTTTGTGTTAATTGTTGGCGGTGTATTAGCTGTTGCACGTGCCACAGGCACTGTTGATGCTCTCATTGGTAGGCTTTTAGAGCGACACGGTAAAAAACCACAACGATTAATCTTTATGGTGGTGTTTTGCTTTGCCTTAGCATCAAGCAGTATTGGTACCGCCGGCGAATATATTCCTTTTGTTATTATTCTTGTAGCGCTTTGTAAGGCAATGCGCCTAGATGCAATGACTGCCGTAGGTATGATAGTCGCAGGTTATGGTATTGGTTATGGTGTTTCGGCATTTAACCCATTTACGGTATTAATCGCACAGCAAATTGCAGGTATTCCTGTTTACTCTGGTCTGTGGTTACGTTTAGCTATATTCATTCCATTTGTGCTCATTGGTTTTCATCATGTTTGGCAATACACCAAAAAGGTAGCGAACGATCCGTCTAAATCGATGATGATTGGCGTGCCTTGCCCACTGGAAAATCAAACAGCAACAAGTTACCCAGCACTTGCCCTGCGCCATAAACTCATTTTAGGCAGCTTTATTATTACCCTTGCAATTGCAGTATGGGGCATCGCAACGAAGGGCTGGTACTTATACGAGCTAGGTGGTGTTTTTATTGCTTGGGGTGTGGTTGTCGCCATTTTAGGCAAACTGTCTGCTGATGAAGCAGCTAACAAATTTATAGAAGGCGTGTCTGATCTTGTTACTACTGCAGTGTTAATTGGTGTAGCACGGGGTATTGCACTAATTTTAGAAGACGGCCAAATCCTGCATAGCCTTGTACATGGCATGTCGTTACCGCTTTCTTATGTATCAGCTGAAATATCTGCAATTGGTATGTTGGTTATTCAAACCCTGCTTAATACCTTTATTCCTTCTGGTTCAGGGCAAGCTTATGTCACCATGCCACTAATGGCGCCACTAGGTGATTTAGTGGGTGTACCAAGGCAAGTCGCCGTGCTTGCTTATCAATTTGGTGATGGCTTTTCAAATATGATCATCCCTACCAATGCCGTACTTATGGGTATTTTAGGCATGGCTGGTGTGCCTTACGGATATTGGTTTAGATTCTGTTTGCCACTACTGATCAAACTAATGGTCGCAGCATCGGTTGTATTGGTATTAGCTGTAATGTTTGGCTATGGCTTAGATGTGCAGCCACAGATAAACTAACTCGTTTGGGTAAAAAAAAAGCGTCAATTGACGCTTTTTTATAATCCTATTAAAATGTTTATTATGTTAACTATGGATTAATTATGTCTTAATTAAACCTTCTTAAACACATTGCTTTAACACGTACATAGTTAAAACCATTACCATAAGCCCTTGAAAAATTGACTTCCCAACTTGATGTTGATAACACCTTACTGCTTGAAATATTAACATTACGTCCCGTACCTAAAAGCCTTAATTCAGGACCACCACTCACTGCAAAATAACCTGAAGGGCAGTTACCTGAAACCGCTCGCCTCATCACACTATAAGACGAGCTAACTGGCACATATCCGCCGACTCTAACCAGTATGCTTTGGTACGTATCGCTCGTATCTACTTCGCAAATAAAGCTTCCGTCAGGATAAATCACCCTAAGCGATGAATTAACAGGGCAAGAGCCATCTAAGACATCTTGTTTAGATGCTAAGCTTGCTTCTAAGTTATCTAAGTCAGATTGAAGAGCTGCAGTTTCTGCTTCTAAAGCTGATATTTGTGAAGCATTCGCATCAACATCACTTTGTAAAACCGCGATATCATTTTCATTCGCTGTTATACGCGCAGATAAATCACTGATATCTTGTTGAATGAGCATTACATCAGCTTCAATGCTAGCAATAGATGCGCCTGTGCTTGCTGCTAAGGCGTCTAAGTCAGCTTTATTTTGATCTATTTGCTCTTGAAGATGCTTAAAAGGAACACCATTTGGTGTTTCTCCATTGCCTTTTCCAGATGGTTCTGCATGTAATTGGGTAACGAGTAAAGTACTCGCAGCCAAAACGGCTAGTTTTAATCTTGATTGAGTATTCATAATATACCTCCATTTAATGATCACTATCGTGCTAGAGGTATATCCAATTACATAAAACTTCATAAGCCACACTCTAGTGGTTTAAAATACACAACATTGTAGGTATGGATTTATCTCTACCAACGAATTAACGTTAGTCACTGTTAACCCAAAAGCACTATTTAGTGGTGTATTTAAAGAAGTCTGACCAAAAAAAAATGTAAACTTAAATATTAAAAAAGTTTACTTTATAGCTAGTTCCAGAAAATGAAAGTTCAATTACTATAAAGTAATGCCTAAAAATTGAATATAAATTAGTATGCCTCACATCAGGAGGCATTCTTATTAGGAATTAAGTTCGGTACAGCACTTTAATTACATGCCAACCAAAGCGCGTTTTCACTAAATGAGGCTCTAAGATTTCGCCGCTGAAAGCTACTTTGTCAAACTGTGGCACCATTTGCCCACGTCTAAATTCCCCCAAGTCGCCGCCTTTTTTACCCGACGGACAAGTTGAATGTTTTTTAGCTAGGGTCTGAAACTTAGCACCTTTTTTTAGTTGCTTGATAATGTCTTCAGCTTGTTCTTTGTGCTTAACAAGAATGTGCAGTGCGTGCGCTGTATTTGCCATGGAAAATCTCGAAAATTAAAACGCGCATATTTTATCACGGCAATCACCACTGAGCCACTGCGGCTATTTATGTTTACTTGTTGCCTGCAAAAATCCTGTCACCAAACAAAATTGCGCAATGTAATACGTTATCATTATTGCGATATCTGCATGGGCTATTTCTAAATAAAAACGATTAAGGCCAAGAATAGAGTCTGATATTACAAACACTGCCCCACCTAACACTAAAAAGCCGTTCGACTTATCCGTCATCCAAGTAAGGCTTGCCATTATGGTAAGTACCAACATATAGAAAAGCACAGGGACGAGCATGTCATTTAAGTTTGGATAGAATAAGCAAAAAACGATGATGGCCAAAAATAGATAAAGAAGTACAACGTCTAGTCGCCAGTTTTTAATTGGCAACATGGTAATGATATAAAAGGTATGGCTTATAAAAAAAGCCGCTAAACCACCTATAAAGAGTTGCCCTGTATCAAGGGCTAGCAACACATCACCTAGTGCTGAAAAACTAAGAGCGAATAATAAAGTAATAAAAGTGCGATTTTGTACCTGACTACGCCTTTTTAACACCATCACAATCAATAGGCCGATTGGTAATGTTTTAAATAGCTCCAAAAAAGGTTGAGGCAATGCTGGCTGTAATAGCAGTAAAGCAATGTAAAACGTACTTAGGGTTAGAAAGAGAATGTTCATATTGTTATTATTGTTGTTTGTTCCCAATAATGAGAATAGCAAGCTTTGCTTTAAATGTTTATAAAAAATGCTGCTTTTGTCTTTCAGTCAGTAACTTACACTGTGTCCGTTTGCCAAAAAAACGATAACGATTACGACCAACCCAATCATACATACGATCGCGAATGCATTTTGGCAGTAGCTTGAAAACGTTAGCCAAAGAGAATGGAAAACCTAGTTGAGTTGCGATAAATAACACAGCATCACTTTGTTTATATAGCTGGTTTTTATCAATGACTAACATTGAGGAAAGTGGATCTTTAACTGCATGAGCCTTTAATAAACGCTCACCTTTATCGCTTTGCATTGGGCATAACTTAAAAGTGATTTGCTTATCAAAGCGAACAATAAACCGCACACAAAAATGGCACAGATTACACTGACCATCAAACAGGATGACTGGGCAGTGAGTTTGCAAAATTAACCGCTTACTTGCACGACTTGTTTACCAGTAAAGCCACCTGCAAGTTGTTTATTTAAAGCTGCTGAAACAGCCTCAGCGTTAAAATCAACGGCATGGATTTGTGGTAGTTTGATCTCACCACGGGCTGCATTATCGAGTAATAAATTTCCCATAAAACTCAGCTTTTGTTGCGCACATAAGCTATTTGCAAGCCATGCACCACCTAAGGATACAATGCCAATATTTGGTGCGCGTCTAAACATCAGTTCTTGTTCAAACTTAGGTAACTCATTTAAACAGGCAATACGGCCACAAAAGCGCATAAGCTCAACGTTACGAACAGTGGTATCACCACCAATACAATCAAGCACTGCATCAAAGCCCTGCGGACCTAATTCACGGCGAATTTTATCTTCAAGTTTTGGGTCTTTGTAGTCAAACACCACATCAGCACCTAATTGCTTAAGTAACTTATGATTGTGTTTGCTAGCAGTGGTAAATACGGTTGCGCCACGTTGCTTAGCAAATTGAATAGCGAATTGGCCAACGCCGCCTGCACCTGCATCAATAAACAGTGAATCCCCTTCGCTTAGCTGCAACTTATCAAGGGCAATTAATGCCGTCATACCTGAACAAGGTAAAGTTGCAGCATCTGCCGGTGATACGTTATCTGGCACAACCGATACCGCATAGTTTGGTACCGTTGTGTATTCAGATAACACACCTTGGTCACCAAGGCTGGCGTGCCATACAACACGTGCACCCACACCAGGGAATACACCTTTATTTGCTTGAACAACCACGCCAACAGCATCATGGCCTAATACATGCGGGTAATGCCATTTACAAAAACCTTGTTTTGCAAAGTTGGCATCACCATGATTTAAGCCCACATATTCAACTTTTATCAAGAGCTCGTTGCCTTCAGGGCTCGGTACTGGCACAGAAAGCTCAGATAACGCAATCGCGTCATTTGGCTCAAGCAGTGCGAGCGCGCGCATTGTTGACGGAAGTTCTGTAGTTTGTTGAATATGTGACATTGAATACTCTGGGTTAAAGGTTGTTTAGTTCAAAGCTCCAGCGACCATTAAACGCTTGATAAGCACTTACTTTGGCCTGTAACGAAGCAATTGTTGAATCAACAGCGTTCTCTTGCGCTATTAAAACATCCTGTCTCGCATCTAACAACTCTAAGTAAGGAATTTGTCCTTCTTGATACATTGCTTGAGCTTGACCAAATGCTTTATTCGCATAATTAAAACGCTGATCAGCATAACTTAACTGTTGCTGCTGTTTGACTAGTCTTTGTAAAGTAAGTTCACTATCGCTAATGGCTTTTAATACTTTACTTTGATAGTCACTGTAAGCGGCTTCACTTAAAAACTGCTGTGCATCACGCTGCGCTAATAATGCAGGATAGCTGAGTAATGACCATTCAACTTTTGGCGTTACTTGCCATTGTTGCACGGTATCTTCTAAGCCATTACTGGTTAAGCTCACCACACCTGCAAACCCTGCCAGACTAATATCTGGCAGTAGTGCTTTTGAGGCGGCAACACTTAGCGAATAAGCCTGACTAAACTGATACAAAGCACTGGTAATATCTGGTCTGAGAGCCATTGCTTCACTGGCTTTAGTAAACGAAACGCTAAATTCGTGGCTGAGTAACTCAGGCTCTTCTATCAAAGTTATGTCGCTTGCAAGTCGACCAGTTAGTACCGCAAGGGTTGCGAGGTCACGATATTGCAAGTAACTAAGCTCAGGAATAAGCGCTTGTTGCTGCTTTAACTGCGCAAGGGTACGGTTAAGATCAAGCTCATTCGCAACCCCCTCTTCTACTCGCGCTTTGAGCACATCTATACTTTGCTCGAGCGCCTCGATTTGCATCTCAATGATAGCTTGCTTTTGCACATTACCTTGATAGCTTACATAGCCTTGCACTACAGCTGAAACCACTTCAACCTGTAATGCTCTTAGCTGCTCTGCTTGGTTTAGTGCACCTGCATTAGCTGCATCCACCAGCGCTGTAATACGGCCAAACAAATCAAGCTGCCAATTAACATTAACCCCTGCGTTTGATTGGCGCGTAATTGCGCCATCTAAGCTGCTGCGCTCTGCGCCTACGCTTAGGCTGCCCTGCGGATAATAATCCGCGCGGGCTGCACCTAAACGGGCAATGGCTGCATCAAGCTGAAGTTGACTGGTTTTTAGGTCGTGATTCATTGCTAATGCATCAGTTACTAAATTGTTTAACTGCGGCGAATCTAAACGGCGCCACCAATTATTTTCGCTCGCACCTTCGTTTTGTTCACCAATTTGTGTATCGCTAACAAATTGTGTCAGGCTCACTTGCTGCTCTTGCATATCGACGCTTTGTGCGCAGCCTGCCAGTGCTCCGGCTAACAGCATTGCACTAACTAGTTTGCCGTGTTTAAAGATTGCATGAAGAGGCTTATGCATCATGTTGCTCCTTCTGCGATTTTTTAGTTACTAACATATAAAACACCGGGGTGAACAATAAGCCAAACACGGTTACACCAATCATGCCTGAGAATACCGCGTTACCCATGGCATGACGCATCTCTGCACCTGCACCAGTTGCTAAAACAAGGGGGACAACACCTGCTGTAAAGGCAATTGACGTCATTAAAATTGGGCGAAGTCTTAAGCGACACGCTTTAATAATGGCTTCAAGGTGAGACAGCCCCGTTTTATGCTGATCTCGTGCAAATTCAACCATCAAGATGGCGTTTTTGCTTGCCAGTGCAACCAGTACGATGAGTGCAATTTGCGTGAAGATGTTGTTGTCATCACCAACAAGCCACACACCTAACAAGGCCGAGAAAATCGTCATAGGCACAATCAAAATAATAGCCAGTGGTAATCTTAAGCTCTCGTATTGGGCAGCAAGTACCATGAACACAAGTAATACAACCAGTGGGAAAACATACACCATGGTATTACCTGCTAATATTTGCTGATACGTTACTTCTGTCCATTCAAACTCGATACCATTTGGTAATGTATCGGCAAGGATTACTTCAATCGCATGCTGTGCTTGGTCTGAGCTATAACCTGGCGCAGGGCTACCATTTAGTTCAGCTGTTGGATAACCGTTATAGTGCATTACACGATCTGGGCCTGTTGTTGGCGTTACCGTTAATACAGAGCCTAATGGCACCATCTCACCCATACGGTTACGTACCTTAAGATTCAAGATTTGATCTGGATCTTGACGGTAATCGGCATCAGCTTGTGCATTAACCTGATAAGTACGACCAAACAAGTTAAAGTCATTGACGTACACAGAACCTAAGTACACTTGTAAGGCATTAAATACTTCATCAAGTGGAATACCTTGAATAAGCGCTTGCTCACGATCAATGTCGATATCCATTTGTGGTACTTGAATTCTAAAGGTTGAGTATAGGCCCATTAACGCAGGGTCTTGTTGTGCTTTAGCAATGGTTGCTTGTAAGCTATTAAAGAGTTCCTCAAAGCCTTTGTTAGCACGGTCTTCAATTTGTAGTTTAAAGCCACCTGTTGTCCCTAAACCTTGAATTGGCGGTGGCGGGAATACCGCAACAAACGCTTCATCAATAGTCGCAAACCTTTGATTTAACTGAGCCGCAATTGCCATTGCTGACATACTCGGATCTTGGCGCTCTTCAAAAGGTGCAAGTGGAGTAAACATAATGCCGCTGTTAGGGCTATTTGTGAAACCATTCACCGATAAACCAGGAAACGATACTGTGTTTGCAACACCCGGTACTTGTAATGCAATTTTTTCCATTTCTTGCACGACTTCTTGAGTTCTATCTAAGCTTGCCGCATCTGGTAACTGTGCAACAGCAACTAAATATTGCTTATCTTGCTGTGGGATAAAACCGCCTGGTACAGCATCGAACAATTTAACTGTGCCACCAACAAGCGCAACATAAGCAACTAATACAATCACACTCATACGAATTAGCTTTTGAACCAGCTTTTCGTAGCCATTGGCGCCTTTATCAAATAAGCGGTTAAAAGGTTTAAATAGCCAATTACCGAATATGCGATTTAATAACTTAGTTAAACGGTCTGGTTTTGCATCATGACCTTTTAGTAACAACGCCGATAACGCAGGCGATAGTGTTAACGAGTTAAATGCTGAGATAACCGTCGAAATTGTAATAGTTAATGCAAATTGCTTATAAAATTGACCAGATAACCCCGTAATAAACGCTGTTGGAATAAATACCGCACACAATACAAGTGCAATGGCAATAATTGGTCCTGTTACTTCGGTCATCGCGACACGGGTTGCTTCAAGTGGCGATAAGCCCTGCTCGATATTACGCTCAACGTTTTCAACCACAACAATGGCATCATCAACAACAATACCAATGGCAAGAACCAAGCCGAATAGCGATAAGGTATTAATCGACACACCCAACCATTGCATAACCGCAAACGTACCAATCAAAGATACAGGTACCGCAATAAGCGGGATAACCGATGCACGCCAAGTTTGTAAGAACACCACTACAACAATAACCACTAACGCAATTGCCTCTAGTAGCGTTTTAATAACAGCATCAATTGAGCCGCGTACGAATACAGTTGGGTCATAAACAATGTCGTATTCAACACCTGCCGGAAAGTCTTTTGATAAACCTTTCATGGTTTCACGCACTTGATCAGAAAGCTCTATCGCATTTGACCCCGGGCGCTGGAATACCGGCATTGCAAGGGCTGGTTGACCATCTAACATCGCTCTTAGTGCATAAGTGTCTTGGCCTAATTCAAGGCGTGCAACATCACTTAAACGTGTAAGCTGACCTTGCTCACCTACTTTGATGATCACATTTTCAAATTCTTCTTTTGAGCTTAAGCGCCCTTTTACATTCATCAGAATTTGAAATTGATTACTTTTCGAAGTTGGTTGTGCACCTAAACTACCCGCAGCTACTTGTTGGTTCTGCGCGCGTAATGCATTTACTACGTCCATGGCTGTTAAGTCACGAGCAGAGAGTGCATCAGGGTTAAGCCAAACACGCATTGAGTATTGACCACCACCAAACATACGAACATCACCCACACCAGGAAGACGTGCAATTTGGTCTTTGATATACAAATCGGCATAGTTGGCTAAGTAAGTTGTATCATGCGTTTTTTCTGGTGAGTATAAATGCACCACCATGGTTAAATCTGGTGATGATTTTTCAGCGACAACACCTAAACGCTGAACTTCTTGCGGTAAGCGTGGTAGCGCACTGTTAACACGGTTTTGTACTTGTACTTGCGCACGATCTAAATCAGTCCCTAATGCAAAGGTAACTGTTAACGTCATACGGCCATCACTGGTTGCTTGCGAAAACATATACAACATGTTTTCAGTACCATTGATTTCTTGCTCAAGCGGCGTCGCCACTGTTTCAGCAATTACCGTTGGGTTTGCACCCGGGTAACTTGCCGTCACAACAACAGTTGGAGGCACTACCTCTGGGTACTCACTCACTGGCAATTGAAATAACGAGATTGCCCCTGCGATGAGAAAGATAAGCGACAGCATCGCTGCAAAGATGGGTCGCTGGATAAAAAAGTGTGAAAATTTCATTTTGACCTACTGTTTAGCAACCAAATCTGAGTGATTATTTGAAAGAGTGAATGCAATTCCATCGCTATTAATAGTGACTGTGTTTGGTGAAATAGGCATACCAGGACCAACACGCGCCGGGCCATTCACAGCAATCACATCATTTTCGTTTAGACCCGATGTAATCGCTCGTAAGCTGCCGTAACGCTCACCCACAGTCACTAATTTATATTCAAGAACATTGCCTTCACCTACGGTAAGTACAAAGCGATTCTTTAAATCAGTCCCAATTGCACGTTCTGGCACGATGACTTTTTCGCTCACTTTATTGGCAGCAAGTTTGATACGAGCAAATGAACCCGCACGTAATTGTTGTTCATCGTTTTCAAACACTGCACGTACACGAAGAGTGCCGGTAGTTTCGTTGATTTGGTTATCAATGAAGTTGATTTTGCCATTGTAGTTAAAGCTGGTTTGACCCACTTTTTGCATCACAACCGCTTGTTCACTTTGCGCTGTCACATCAGCAAATGACCGATTCCACGTACGCTCATCAATATCAAAATAAGCATACATTTGCTGGTTTGAAACAATGCTTGTTAATACGCTTTGACCTGCAAGAACATTGTTACCTTTGGTGATATTCGCACGAGATACAACGCCATCAATTGGCGAACGCACTTGCGTAAATGCTAAATCAAGCTCAGCGGCAGTAAGCTCAGCTTGTAGTGCTAGCAATTGTGCTTCGCGTTGTCTTAGAGTTGATTTACGAGACTCAGCTTGCTCCGTTGAAATCGCTTTTCGCTCTGTTAAGCGATCTGCGCGTTTTGCTTCACTTTTAGCTTGCTCAAGTGCCGCCTTTGCGCTCTCGATTTGCGCTTTTAAGCTATCTACTACGGCAGCAAATGGGCGAGCATCAAGGGTGAAAAGCAAATCGCCTTCTTTTACGCTGTCACCTTCTTTAAAGTTAATTTTATCGATAACACCCGAAACACGCGGCATAAGCGCAACTTCTTGTGGCGCCTCTAAACGCGTTGTATAGGTGTGCCAATTTTGTACCGGCTTAACAAGCACTTGTGCTACATCGATTGGTTGTAATTGCTGTTGCTGCGCTGCTTGATTGGCTTCTGTGCCACATCCTGCAAGCGTTAAGCTCGCAATGGTCACTGCCACTGCAAGAATAGATTTGTTCATCACGACTCTCCTGTTAATAGATTGGAGACAATATTACGGAACTAATTAGCGGATAAAAATGATAGATTTTTAAATTCATTAATGCCAGAATGGCACCAATAAAGTTTAAGGAACTGCTATGGATACCACCAGCCGCTTATTAATGTTGCTTGAAGTGATTGAACGAGGCTCATTTGCCAAAGCCGCAGAGTCTAGAAATATAGACCGCTCTGTCATTTCAAAACAAATTAGCCGTCTTGAAGATGAATTAGGGGTGCGTTTACTTAATCGAACCACGCGCTCTTTTTCGTTGACTGCCGCTGGCGCTGAAATGGTAAAAAAAGCAGCTGAACTCAGAGATTTGTTATCAGATACCGTAAGACTTGCAGAGAATTACCACCAAGAACCCCGTGGTACGTTAAAAATTACCTCATCAAGTATTATCGGTAAGCGTTATATTCAGCCTGTAATTAATGACTTTCAAAAACGTTTTCCGCAAGTTGAAGTAGAGCTTCGTTTAGACGACAGACTGATTGATTTAGTATCAGAGGGCTATGATTTGGCTTTTCGTGTTGGCGAACCAAAAGACTCGTCATTCATTGCTCGTAAAATCGCCCGCAACCGTATGTTACTTTTAGCCTCACCTGAGTTCATCGAAACATACGGTATGCCTAAACATGTTGAAGACTTAAAAGAATTACCTGCTGCTAGCTATTCAAGCCCAAGTAAACGCATTGGAGGTATTCGTTATCGTAATGCCGATGGCGATATTATTGAACAAAATATCAAAAGCGTCTTTCGTGCGAACGATGCCGAAGTACTTTTGATGAAGGCTATCTCAGGCAATGCTTATGTGCTAGCACCGGCTTTTATTCTTGATGATGAAGTTAAGCGTGGCGATCTCGTGCCTATTTTAACCGATATGGAATTACTCGATTACAGTGCGGTGTATGCAGTTTACCCACACAGAGACTTACCAGTAAGAACACGTTTATTCTTTGATGCTATGCGTGAATACATAGGCAAAGATATTCCGGTATGGGAAGCAAACATTCCTGACTTTGACACTATGTACAAAGGCTAACTTGCTAAGCTTGAATAGCCACTAACTCGCTTTATTTTGATTGCTTAATTCATAAGCCGTTACCACTCTATTTCGGCCTTGCTGTTTTGCTTGGTATAGTGCATCGTCAGCACGCTTAATAAAGTTTTTTAGGGTTTGATTTGGCATGTAGCAAGCAACACCAATACTAATAGTCAAATTAATAGCTTGCTCGTCTATGTTGTGGATAGTCGTTGATAACTGCTCGCGCAGCATATCTGCAAATTCATATGCACTTTGCGGGTCGCTGTCAGGTAAAAAAATAGCAAACTCCTCACCACCAATACGAAAAACATAGCCTCTGTTAATGCGCTGCCTGAAGAAACTGGTTACTTCAATTAAAATGCGGTCGCCCACATCGTGGCCGTATTGATCATTAATATTCTTAAAGTAATCAAGGTCTAGCATTAAAATAAACAAACCATTTTTGTTTTTTAGCTCAACTTCAAAATAATGGGTCATCGCTAAGCGGTTACCTGCCCCGGTTAAAGGATCAAGTAAGGCTAAGTTTTCGAGCCGCTTACCGTATTGTGCACGACTATTCTCAAAAGTATGAGACACCGCCCATATACTGATGTAGGTAAACGAAAAATTAAGTAAAAAGTTAACACTATTGAGAGGTTCAAGACTTGGCTTGGTTAATAGAATAACACCTTGTAGCACAGCCACTATCAGCGACAAAACTTTGCCGTATTGTTTACCTAATAACAGATAAAACAAGACCGGTAGTGAGCAAGTCCAAATAAACAACAAACTTTTAATGTCGCTGAGATACGTGCCTAACGTGATGAGTAGCGATAAGAAAACGCACAATGTGAGTGATTGCCAAAGATGACCGTTGCGTTTTCGAGTATAAAAAAAGATATAAAAACAAAACGATGCAAAAACGACTTCTAATGCCCCAAGAACAAAAAAGTCATTAATAAAAAGATTAAAACCAGCGAATATTCCTGCAAGTACACCAAGACAAAAGCCCATCCATTTAAGAACGTTATTTCGTAATGCTTGAGTGCCTCTTAGCGCCCCAATATCCATCAGGTTTCTCGTTATTGTTGTAATTGCCTAATTTTAACGCGAAACAAGTAATATAGGAACAAGTTATTACTAAAAAGTGCATAAAGATGCACTCTATTACAGTGAATATTAAATCAACTAGCCCCAAAGCTTTAGGGGGAACACTCCCCAAATCACTAAAATGACAGACCATTGCAATGTGCAAAACATTGCAAAACCATTCAAGTAATTAATAAGAGGCATTTTTTTATAATTTAATACACGCCATAAACCAAACAACATGGCAAACGGTAAAATTGTCGTTGCTATAGCTAAAATACTACTCGCGGGTGTTACCTCACCAATACGCAAAAATGACTGAGTCAAGAACAATGGCAGTGGAACCAGCAAAAATGTCGTAGCTAAAAAAGGAATCAGTACTTTTCTCATTAAGTTAAAACGGCCTAAAACCAAACAAATAGAGCCGTAAATCAGTATCCATATCAAACCGATTAACCCAAATAATAAACTCAACCACATTGGTACCAGTACCCAAAGACTGGTCTGCTTATATGTTCGAAAACCATCGGTGATTAAGTGTTTACCACCGTCAGAAATATATAGTGCATGAGAAGCTACTCGCTTTGTGTTCTCGCGAAATAAATTACCGCCCACAGGGTGCAAGACTTTCTTGTGCCCCTGAAAGGGTTTAAGTACTAAATCCCCCCCATCCAATGATACAGATGCAAAATGAAGTAATTGGTCAAAATACTCAAAACGTTTCATTCGGGTTGGAGAAAGTGTGTAAAAACCTTGCCATTCATCTACTTTTAATTCTGAGCTTAATGGCGTCAATGGTTTATATTTTTTAATATCAAGGTGATTAATCAACATATCATCAAATTGTTTATAATCAGCTGTTTCGATATCAGCATTAAAAGCTATAAAAAATGCTTTTTGCTCATTTGGGAAATAACAAAAGTTAGTCCGATAACCCAAAGTAGAGCCACTATGACATTTACCTACTACACCATGCCTATCGCGAGTTGTAACTCCAAACGCGTAACCAATGTCCGTTAATTGATTTAAAGCGGCTTCGGTTTTGAAAGGCTTACCCATACTTTTTAACAATGAAGATTCGATAAATACCCGCCCATTTACTTTTCCATCACCCATCAAGAATCTAGCAAACAGTGCCATGTCATTAGCTGTTGTTGTGAATTGTCCTGCAGGCCTTAAATACATAGGAAGTGTGACTTGGCTGACACCATTTTCGAAATAACCCATTGCAAGCATTGGATCGTGAAAAGCCCCCTCTTGTGATACAAATTTAAACGTACTCATGTGCATACCCAGAGGCGCTAGTAATTGTTTATCGAGGTATGCTTCGTAGCGCTCATTAACAACCGCTTCAATCACCATACCAAGTAAAGCATAACCAATGTTAGAGTATGAAAGGCGGCTACCTGGGCGATTTCTTATATGTAATTGATTTGGAGCAATAGTATTTTGTAGGGCTGTATCAGGCTCTGCTTTTGTCGTCAAAAGTTGCCAAAGTCGAATATCTTCGAGACCAGATGTGTGATCAAGCAAGTGTCTAACCCGAACAGGGTTTGTTGAAGCCCAGGAATTCTTAAAATCAATATCAGATAAAATTTCATCAACCGGAGTATCGAGAGACAGTTTACCTTCTGTTACAAGGTGTAATACACCAGTGGCAATAAGCGTTTTAACAATAGAACCACTCTGAACTTTGTTATCAGTCGTCATTTTCGAATCTAAACCTGCGAGCCCTTTCGCCCCTAATTCAATTTCACCTTCTGAAAAGGTTGACCAGACGACCCCAACTAAGGATTCATTATTCAATGCTTGTTCAATTTGAGTAGACAATTCACTTTGTGACGTTAACTTTTTTCCCAGTGCGGGAAAGTGAGACACGAAAGAAGATAAAATCAGTACGATATAGAGTATTTTCACAATTTTTTCATTTTTATTTTTATAGATCAGTCCCAAGGCTTAAAACATAAACCCTACTGTTTTAAATTCTTAGGCTATAGTGGCAAAGCGTATTATGGTTAAAATAAACAACTGAACTCCAGTAGAATTTTAGTCATCGATTAAGTCAGCCACTTCATCAATTAATTCATCAAACTCATCGTGAATATTACGACGTTGTTTTTCGGTTAACGTAGGCTTTAGCTCCAATAGTAAGTTAACGTAGTTATCGAGATTTTTATCATCGGCGGCAACTAACTCATCGCTCATAAAGGCAAAACGATCATTAATAATAACAGCAAGTTGTTGGTTGAAATCTGCTGGTTTTTGTTTTTGCATAAACAGCGTTTTTAATGTATCTAAACGCTTTTGTTTGTATTGCATCCACAGTAAAAATGTACTGACTCGAGTATTTGATGAGTTCTCTATCAGTGTTTGTTGCTGTGCAGATAGCTTGGTACCGAACCACTCTTTATAGTTTTCAAGGTTTTCTTCTAAACGTTCTTTTTTATGTTGCTCAGGCGATTTTTCTTCGTGCTCTTTGTACTCATCGTTAATGTTTTCTTGCAGTGCAGCAACAAACTCAACTCGCTGTTCATATGAAAGAGAGTTTGCTAAATCAATAAGTTCAGGCTCGATTTTATCAACCAGCGTTTGCCAATGCTGCTTTGCTTGTACGAAGTGTGCTTTAAGTTCGTTATGATCAACTTGCTTATCTAACATGGCCTTTAAGCTTTCAAGATCACGTTTGTATAAAGGGAGTTGTGTTTCTCGATGCCAATCGCGGCTGGTTTTGACGATATGCTTAAATTTATCAGCTTGGTCACTGTTGAGGTCAACATAATCATCAATCCAAAACCCTGATAACCAACCTAAGTTATTGTAAGTGAAGCTAGGAGAACACCCAGCAACGGTGAACAACAAACTAAATACGATTAGATACTTTGATAGCTTTTTCATTGTAGTTTTTTCAAATCCTGTTTCAAAACAAAGTAAACATACCACCGAGAACAAATATTCAGCAATAGCAATTAAATGAAATTAATTATCATTTAAGTATTGACGAACAGCTAAACCTAAGTAATAATCGTTATCAACAACTTGGTTGGCTAAACTATTCTCACAGCAACATCATGCTGTTAAAGGCTTTGATGCTGTTTAACCAAGTTAGTTCAAGACGTAACTCTTGATTGTCACCTGTTTCCTCGACCCAAACATAGACATAAAACGTTACACTTTACTTGCTACATTGCTCATATCGGTGACGGTAGATATGACACGAAAAAGCCCGCTACGGGCTTTTTTTATTTCTTTAATTTTTCTGTAAAATCTGTATCTTAAGCCTACTTGTTAATTGCAAAGCTTGCCGCTGTCTATAAATTGGGCATTTGCAGCTGTTGGGTCTAAACTAAAAGTGATGTTTTGCTCAGTGGCTGTTTGGCAATGCATTTTATCAATAGCTCAATGCTTTGTTATTGATACCTAACACACATTTGGAGGCAGACTATGATCAAGCCTAATTTTAAATCACTATTGCTCGCTAGCACGTTAATCTTGTCACCTTTAGCAAATGCCAGTCTTGAAGATGCCCAATTAGCGGCAAATGAAGGTCGTTTTGAAGAAGCGCTTCATGAATTTAATTACCTTGCAGACAGAGGTTATGCCCCTGCAATGTATGAGCTTGCTAAAATGTACGAAGGTGGCTTTGGTGTGCAACGCGACTACCGTAAAGCAGCAGAGTTGTACGAAAAGGCAGTAAAAAAAGTACATGCTGATTCAATGTTTGCATTAGGTGTACTTTATCAAGAAGGTAAAGGTGTCAAACTTGATAAAGAAAAAGCAATTTCATTATATGAAATGGCATCACAAAAAAATCACCCAGCAGCGCAGTTTAATTTAGGGGTTATGTACGCCAATGGTGAAGGGGTAATTCAAGATTACCGCACAGCGCTTAGCTGGTACCAAAAAGCGGCAGCAAATAACTTTACTCTTGCTCAGTTTAATATGGCATTGATGTATTACGAGGGTTTAGGTGTTCCTAAGAATCTCGAGAAATCATACATTTGGAATACCATTGCTGAATACAACGGCAACATGGATGCAAGCCATAGCCGTAAGCTTGATGAGCGCAATATGATGCCTGCAGAAATTGAAGCTGCGAAAGAAAAAGCAGACGCGATTTATGCAAAAATTCAGGCTGGTTTATACGCACCTGATGGGCGTCTATAACAAGCAGTGTACTTGCGCTTATCAGCGCAAGTACATCCATTTTAATAGTTTGATAAGCAACTTATTTTGCTTTAACAACAAGCTGGTACGTGGATTAAATTTACCTGATACTAAGGTATTTCGTGCATGGCTAAAGGTTTTAAAGCCCTCAATACCATGATAGTGCCCCATCCCAGACTCACCAATACCACCAAATGGTAACTGATCGGCTGTTACTTGCATCAATACATCGTTAATTGCCAATGTACCACTTCTGATTGATGCGCTTAATTTGCTGATTTTGTCTTTGTCATGACCCAAAATGTATAAGGCAAGAGGTGATGAATCGGCATTGATGGTGCCAATCACCTGTTGCAGTGATTCATAACTCACAATTGGCAGTAAAGGACCAAAGATCTCATCTTGCATTACCTGCATATCGTCATTTAGTTGCGTTAAAATATGCAAACCCATGCGATGTTTAAGTTCATCGACTTGATGCCCTTCTATTGGCTCAAACACTTGAGCCCCTTTGTCTTTTGCATCATTTAATGTCGCAATTAAACGTTGATATTGTCTATCAGAGACAATAGACGTTAGATTCTTACCTTCAACACCTTGTTTAAAGTGCTTTTTATACAATTCACTAAGTTGCAGAACTAACTGATGCTCAAGCTTTTTAGGTACAAATACATAATCAGGCGCAACACATATTTGCCCTGCGTTATTTAGCTTGCCAAATAACAGAGTTTTTGCAGCCTCTTTGATATTCACATCATCAAGAATCACAACCGGTGATTTACCGCCTAACTCAAGGGTCACTGGGGTGAGGTTTTTACTGGCCGCTTGCATCACTTTACGCCCTACTGATGTTGAGCCAGTAAATAGTAAATGAGCAAAAGGTAAATCACAAAAAGAGGAGGCAGTGTCGGCTTCGCCTTCAACAATAATACAGTGCTCAGCAACGTCACCGTCTATTATTTGCTTAATAACAGCATTAGTATGTGGGGTAAATTCGCTTAGTTTTAACATCACGCGATTACCCGCCGCTAATGCGCTAAGAGCCGGTACTAATGCTAATTGAATTGGGTAATTCCACGGCGCAATAACACCCACGACACCTTTAGGTTGGTAATGAATATGTGCCGATGAAGGCCATAAACTGATACCCACACTGCGTGATTCGTTTCGTGACCATTTAGGTAAGCGCTTTATGGTGTCGGTTAATGATTTTACCGTTGGCAATAAGTCACCCAGTACCGTATCGAACTCGGTACGGTAACCAAAGTCTTTGCTTGTTGCTGCAACTAGGGCTTGCTCATTTTCAATTAGGCGGGATTTAATCGTTTTTAAAAGCTTAATACGCTGATCAATGGCTAAATAAGGCTCTGCCATAAAAGCATCGTTGAGTTTTATAAATTCACTCTGTAATTGTGCGTGTATATCAGTCAAAACATCATCTCTTGATAAACGATTTTAGCCACTATAACTAGCTAAATTTATCTGAGCAACTTTATAAATGTAAAAACAGCGCTCATAGTGAGCGCTGTTATTGGTTGGAATAGGTTGAAAACTTAAAGGCTTAACTAAAAACCAAATACCACTGCGGCAATAGTCATAGTAACTACAGTGATCATCGCAATAGCAATTATGTTCAGTGCAAATCCAGAGCGGATCATATCGCGCATTTGAATTTGCCCAGAGCCGAACACTATTGCATTAGGCGGTGTCGCAACTGGCATCATAAACGCACAGCTACACGCAATAGCCGCTGGAATGACCCATACCAGCGGTGTACCAAATACTGACTCAGCAACAGGGCCTAATAGTGGTAAGAAACCTGCAGCTGTAGCTGTGTTACTAGTGATCTCAGTTAAGAAAGTGATTAAGGTTGCCACTGCTAGAACACTTAACACCAATGGAATTGCACTCGCCCCTTCAATCATGTGAGCAATATACTCAGCTAGGCCAGATGATTTGATTTGCGCAGCCAGTGTTAAGCCACCACCGAATAGAAGCAACACGCCCCACGGTACTTTAGCGGCACTTTCCCAATCAAGAATACGCTCACCATCACCTTTGTTTGCCGGTAACACGAACAACAATAATGCTGCAGCAATAGCAATACCCGTATCAGAGATTTTTAAGCCCGATAAGTCGGCAAGTACAGGTCTGAAGATCCAGCATACTGCCGCTAAAACGAACACGGCTGCTACGCCTTTTTCAGCGCGCTGCATTGCACCAAGCTCTTGTAACTGCGATAAGAATAACGATTTAGTATCTTTACTTGCTGCTTTGGCACAATCGGTATCTACTTTATAAGCAAACTTAGTTAACCAAACCCAACATAAAGCCAGCATAACAGTTGCAAGAGGTACACCTACTTTCATCCACTCAGCAAAGCCAATATCAATTTTGTAGCTGTCTGATAAATACGCAGCCATAAGTGCATTAGGTGGGGTACCAATTAAAGTAGCAATACCACCGATACTTGCACCATAAGCGATTGATAATAACAACGCTTTACCAAATTGATCATTTTCAGGGTTAGACTGTTTAACCAACATAGTAATTGACATAGCAATTGGTAACATCATCACAGCAGTTGCTGTATTTGACATCCACATTGATAAAAATGCCGTTACTAACATCATGGCTAAAATTTGTAGGCTTGGCTTAGTACCAGCACGAAGCATGGTATTGAGTGCAATACGCTTATGTAAACCCCAACGCTCCATCGCGATTGAGATCAAAAAGCCGCCTAAGAATAAAAAGATCAAAGGGTGTGCATAAGGTGACGCGACCCCTTTGATTGCTGCAATGCCAGCAAGAGGTGATATAACCAGTGGCAATAATGAAGTAGCAGGAATAGGCACAACTTCGCTTACCCACCAAGAAGCCATCCAAAATGCAAGGCCTGCGGTACGTAGTGCTGATACACTCATACCCGCTGGTGGATCGATTAAGCAAGTTAATAACATCACTAATGGGCCCAGCAGTAACATTACTGTGCTCATTAATGGGCGTGGCTGTGAGCCATCTTTTGTTTGATTTACTAATGACATACCGACTCCTTAGAACTTGTATTTAAGGCCAATTGCAACGCTGTTGTCTGATTCAAGTTCTAAATCTAAATCAGTATAGAATAAGTATGCTGTGGTTTGTTTATCAAAAACATAGTCTACACCTGCTGTCCATTGTTTACCTTCTTCAGCATGGCGAATTTTTGAGTCGTCTTTAACATATTGCAGCTTAGGTACCCATTTATCGATTGCATAGCTTGCGCTAAGTGCATAGCCATTGCCTTCTTTCGTACCGTCGGTTGATTCGCTACGCTGGAATAAACCCGCTAACTGTAGGTTATCAAGTTTCCATGCTGCAACAACACGGCTCGCTGTTAACTTATTAAGTGCATCAACATGGCTGATAGCAACATAATAGTCTTTAGATTTTAATGCACGGTCACCATAAATAACCGTTGCCGCAAAACCATCTTCATCGTTGCTACTGTCATCTTTTGGTGCATAAGTTAACGCAAGTGATGCGCCACCGTATGTTTTTGAGCTGTAGGTAATGGTATCGCCGATACGGTCTTGACCTGGGATCAACTGAGCAATATCTGCTTGGGTTTCGTTAAAACCGTCTACTTTACCTTCTGAGTATTTAAAACGAGTGTCGTTACGACCTACAACCACTTCACCAAAATCACCTGCAAGGCCTAAGTAAGTATTACGAGCTGAAAATGGCTCGCTGGTATCGTCATGTTCAAAGCCTTTTACTTGAACTTCGTATTTGAATACTGCTTTTAGCGACTCAGTTAGTTTGTGGCTACCTTTAATACCAATACGAGAAAAAGGTGCTTCGATTTGCGTACCTTCATCTGCATAGCGCATAACGCCTGTATCTGTGTTTGCTATTTGAACTTCTGCTTTACCGTATACCGCGTAGTCTGCTGCCATTGCTGAGCCAGCTGTGCTCGCTAAAATCACAGCCGCTGCTACGCGTGTTTTTGTCTGAGTGTATATTGTTGTCATTATGCGCCCCTTATTAGGTTCAAATTGTTGTTCCTAACTGTTAAGGCAAGTTGGTTGCCAACTTAGTTAATTTTAAAAAAGCTGTTAAATAACAGTAAATTAACTTTATTGACGTAAAAGAGGCTGTTTTTTATGGGTGGATATCCACACATTTTTAAAAATGTGCTGTCACCAGTTCCACCCATTGTGAAGAGTTTAATGTGAGAGAGTTGCTTAGTCTTTGAACATTTCGCGATTAATACCGTATTTGGTCATCTTGTCGTAGAGGGTTTTACGTGCAATTTGTAATGTGGCCATGGTGTCTTTTATGCTGCCATTGTTTCGTTCTAGCGCTTCTTCGATAAGTGACTGCTCATAAAAGCTAATTTTCTCAGCAAGGCTTAAGTCTTGAGCAAGCTCGTTGTCACTGTTTGCATCACTGTACGAGGCAAAGGCCAGATCAGAGCCTAGCAATACCGCACGTTCAGCCTGATTTCTAAGCTCTCGCACATTACCCGGCCAATCGTAAGCAAGAAGTCGCTGCTTTGCTTCACTACTTAGTGGTGCAGGCGGTTTATGAAAACGTGTCGCTGCTATCGAGCTAAAATGTTTAAACAGCAGTGGAATATCGGCCTTTCTGTCTCGTAATGCCGGAATACTCACTTTAACTAAGTTTAAGCGGTAATATAAATCGGCTCTAAACTCCCCCGCTTCGACCAGTGTCATTAAGTCTACTTTTGTAGCTGCAACTATACGCACGTCTAAATCAATGGCGTGGTTATCACCTACAGGCGTTACTTTACGCTCTTCAAGCACCCTTAATAACTTTACTTGTAAACTTGCAGGCGTTGACTCTATTTCATCTAAAAAGACAGTACCGCCTTTAGCAAATTCAAATTTACCTTGGCGAGATTGCGTAGCACCTGTGTATGCACCACTGGCTGCACCAAAGAGTTCGCTTTCAATCAGTTGCTCGGGAATTGCACCGCAGTTTATGGCAACAAAATTAGCCGCTGATCTGTTACTTTGATCGTGCAAGTAACGGGCAACTAACTCCTTACCTGTTCCTGTTTCACCTTCTATTAAAACATCAGCGGGAGTATCGATAACTGCATTGAGTAAATGCATCATTTGTTGCATTTGCTCGGTTTCACCTAAAATTCGCACACCCGGCGCAGAGGTTTTCTCTACTGCGATTTTTAAGGCGCGGTTTTCCATCACTAAAGCACGTTTTTCTGAAGCGCGCGCGATACAATCTAACAATTGCTCTGTTAAAGGTTTTTCGAATAAATCATAAGCGCCAAGCTGCATGGCTTTAACAGCTACAGATACATCGGCAAAGCCGGTAAGAAAAATAACCGGAAGTTCACTATCAAAGGCTTTCACTTGTTCTAAAAGTGCCAAACCGTCCATTTTTGGCATGTTTATGTCGCTTAAAACGATCCCTTCAAAACGACGACTTAATTTTGAAAGTGCCGCAGTTGGCTCACTAAAACACTGAACTTGATAACCTTCAATCTCAAGGAGTTGCTTTAATGAATCGCGGATCACCGCTTCGTCATCAATAACGATTACCTGATTACAGGTCGCTGCAACTACACTCATGATGGTTCCTTATTTGTTTGTAGGGTTATTATAAATTGTGCGCCGCCTTCAGGACGGTTATGCGCCGATAATCGACCGTTAAATGAGTCGATAATTTGTCGTGAAATAGATAAACCCAAACCTAAACCGTTGCTGGTTTTTGTACTGTAAAATGGCTCAAAGATGTTACCTAATGCGTGTTGATCAATACCTGGGCCTGTATCAAGAATAGAGAGTTTTACGCGGTCGTCGAATAGTTCGAGGTCGAAACTCAATTCGCGCTTTTCAGATTCACTCATTGCTTGGCTGGCATTGGTGATCACGTTTACCAAGACTTGTTCAAACTTAACGCTGTCGACCCACACCGTTATGTTTGCATCAATATCAGCAGCTTTTACCTCGATATCGTCTTGCTTTAACTGGGCGCTGGCGATCATTAACGCATTTTTTAACATGCTCGCTAAGCTTTGCTGCCTAAGTTGGGTTTGTGCGGGTTTACTAAAATGCTTAAGCTGAGCGACAATTTTGTGAACACGCTCTATTAGGGATTGCACCAGCACTAAATTTTCGCTGGCTTGCTCAATATTGCCTTTAATAAGCAGCCTCTTTGCACTTACTAAATAAGTGTTCATGGCACTTAAGGGCTGATTGATTTCATGGTTAATGCCCGCACTTAATTGACCTATCGTTGCAAGCTTAGCTGTTTGGATCAGTGCTTTTTGCGCTTTTTCGAGCGCTTGGGTTCGTTCAATTACTTCTTGCTCAAGGCTATGTCTTGAAAACAAGAGCTTTTTGTAGCCCGCAAAGCGCACCATCGCCATATGAATTAACACCACGGCAATAGCATAAAACACACTAAACCAAAGCAGCCGAGGTATTTGCGCAAGCTCCACATTAGTTACATCCACCAGCACACTGGCTTTGGCGTTTATAATGTCTATTGTTTCTGTGGCACTAATAAAGCGCGCTTGCTTGCCATTAAGCTGAATATTTTGCTGTGCGGTTTGTTCACTTAAAGACTTATGATTATGTTTAAGTAAACTCGGTTTATGTGACAAATAGCGTCTCGACTTAACCAAAGCAGCCATTTGTTCGTCGTTAAGCGATTCAAGTGACTTTAATCGCCAGTCCTCAACGTCTGACATCACTATGACGCTATCTTCTAGTGCGATATAAAAGTGAGTGCTGTCTGATGCATTAAGTAGCTGTCGGTCTTGTTCAAACTTTTTCGCATTCACTTTTAACGTGACAACGGCAATCACTTTGCCCTTCTCTATAACGGGCTCTGAAAAGTAAATGCCCCGCTCACTGGAACGCATACCTAAAGCAAAATAAGCAACTTTTTCACCTTGCTTGGCTAAATAAAAATAAGGCCGAAAAGCAAAGTTACTACCCAAAAAGGTGTAATCAACTTGCCAGTTACTACTTGCCACCACCGAGCCTGTTAAATCCATTAAATAGACATCTGATGCACCACTGGCACGTTGGATATCTTCTAAATAATAATTAACAGCCTGCTCGCCTATACCTTGCTTAACCACAAAAGATTTAACTAAATCATTGGCACTCACTAGGGTCGGAATTGTTTTAAATCGGGCTAATTCGCTTGAAAAATAATGACTTAACTGAGTAGCTTGAACACGGCTTTGTTGCTCTGCTTGTTGATAGTCGTGAGCGCGTCCAAGGTAAAAAACTAACACAAGCAACAATAAAAGCATTGCACCTGCAATAACTAACTTTTTACTTAATGACGACATTCAAACCTTTGAGAGCAGCGCAACTAGAAATTAAACTGGTAGTGTAACGATAAATCTTCTGTTGTACCAGCGACAGCGCCATTGTCCATACGTGGATCAAACACATTATATTTTTTACCTAACAGATTTTCTGCTTTGAGCATTAGTTGGCTGTTAGCGTTTAGCTGCCATTTTAAGCTGCCACCCAATAAACTATAGGCAGACTGTTTAAAGTGAGCACCGGTAACTGAACTTACTTCTACTTTATCACGCCATAGTAGGTTTAAACTCACTTGCCAGCTGTCAGATAAATTATAACTACTCACTAAGCTTGCAAAACGCTTAAAGCTCGCATTAATTGGGTCTTCAAAGTATTGCGTATAAGTACCTGTTACAGAGAACTCTTTACTCGATTGCCAAGTACCATCAAGTTCAATACCGCTGTTTTGGGTGTTAAATGAGTTTGTAAAAGTAAACAAGGCATCATTAGATTGCGTTGGCTCAATGTTTATAAAATCATTGAGTTCATTATAAAAAAGCACCGCATTAGCCTGTAACTCTGAGGTTTGATAATGCCAAACAAGCTCAGTGGTTTTGACCGATTCAGAGCGAAGTGATGGGTTACCTACTGTGACATCATCATTTGAAAAAAGCTCATTAGTAACCGGGGTTCTGAACGATTCGCCATATTGCACTTTTACGGTATGCTCTGGATTTATTACATAAACACCCGCAAGGCGAGGCGAAAGTTTACTGTCGATGTCTTTCACATCGTCATAGCGTGCCCCTACAAATAAAGTAAGTGCATCTGAATAAGGTATTTTTAACTGCCCGTAGGCGCTATATGTTTCGAAGGTATATTTAAGTGATGCAAATTCAGGAAAGTCCATCACCGTCACAATACCTTGCTGATAATAAGCGGGGTCAATAATCACTAACATCGACTCATCATCATAGTAATTAGTACGTACCCCAGCTTCGACTTGTTTAGCCTCTGCGTATTCTATACCAGCGGCAAGCTGCCATTGATTATCAAATTGATAACTCAGTTCAGTCTCAAATTTGCTATCGATCGTTTGCCAAGCTGGACCAAGTAAAAAGTCAGGTATATCGTCAAACGCAGCGATTAAACCAGCACTTGAGATATTATGTTTAGTGTACGAGTAACTAGAGTCTAGCTTTAACTTGTCGTTATTAATCCAATTATATTTAATGCCAACAAAAGTGTTATCACTAGTGTGTTGGTTTTGCGTTGAATAGCCGGCAAGGTTTAAAAATTCATCAAGAGAGGTTTCGTTGTAACGAGCACGTAATTGCAGCTTTTTGTAATCAACACCTGCTTCTAGGTAAAGCGCTTCAAGAGGATCTTTTACTCCTTGCGGGTAGCTTTCGCCGTCTTTTTGATCATACGAAAAACTCGCAAAGAGTGATGTATCATCATTAAAAGAGGTATTGAACTGCCCTGTTGCCCCGTAGCGACCATTATTGCCAACCACAAGTTGCAGAGCATTTCGCTCTTTAGAGGTAACAATATTCATCACCCCTAAAAACGCATTACTGCCATACAGCGCCGAGCCTGGACCGCGAATAAACTCTATTTTTTCAATGATTTCAATAGGAATATAAGGCATGTAAACAGAGGCTTTACCAAATGATGATTCATTGACACGCTCACCATTGATCATCACCAGTACATTGCCGCTATCAAGGTATACACCCCGAGCATGATCTTTAGGCACAGCACCAACCCAATCGCCACGGGTTGATTGCATACCTGGCACAAAATTCATTACCTCATAGGCGTTATCAACACCAAGCGCTTGAATTTGTTTACGGCTAAATACACTCATGGTTGAAGGAACAGATGACAAGGTTTCGCTGGTTTTACTAGCAATATCGACTTGCACATTAAGCAAGTCTTCAAAACTTAAAGAGAATAAGTCTTGCTCGTCAGTCGCATTTGCAACCATTGGAATGGTTGAGGCAACTGCAATTGAAAAAAGTGCTGAACATCTTAAAAGCTTCACGCTGCGAGATACCTGTACTAATAGCCCATGCTGCAAAAGCAACACCTTGTTTACACTATTAATACAAAAGATTGGCAAGCTTGCAATGTTTTTATAGTTTTAGTTGAAGACTTCTCGGAAGTAGATACAAAAAAACCCACTTTCAGCTAAAAATGGGTTTTAATTTTATTGAGCTAAGCTTAATTAAGCTGTTTCAACATTACCAGTACGCTTTGCCTTGATGTACTTATATAAACCAATAAGTGACGCCGCTATCCAGAAAATTTCGATAACAAAACTAGCAAGGTTAAAGTTATAACAAAGACTAATCAGTAACAGAATCGCACCTGTTAAGTTCATCATGTTATACACAAGGCCGGTTGGCGATGCTTTATTCAGTTGTAATAAAAAGAAAGCACCAACCACTAAGAATGTGCCTGTCATGCCAATAATATCAAATAAAAGTGCTATCACGTGCGTGAATCCATTTTGTTCATGTGTTTATACCCATACAACTGGCCCAATCCATGGGGAGGGTTGTTTTCATTCATTGAAACAGCAAACCGGTCAATAGTATCAGAGCATGAGGGATAAACGAGGATAAATGTCCGTATTTTAATTCTATTTATGCGTTACCTTACCACCGATAATTTTTAGAGCAGGTGCACCGCGGATCATTGTTTCGCGGGCGAATTGACGTTGGCAGTCAGGGCAGATACCTGTTTCATTGGTAAAGTCTTGGCTAATACGTTCAACAAAACATTTAACCAACGCTCCTTTTCCACCTTTGCGGTATTTAAATAATTGGGTTTTACATTGTGAGCAAAAAATATCGACTGTTTTGGTCGGGCCTTTTTTGTTTGGTTTTGCCATTACAACTACATTGCTAAAATAAAACCTTACCTTAACATGTTAGGGCCAGAGCCCCAAAACTAAGCCGATAACAGAAAACTGTAATATTGAATAACTTGCATTAACTAAGAACAATTTTAATGGGCGTTGTTCAAAAATATAGCCAATACCTAAGGCACAGCTAACCCAGCACAAGCCAATAATAAACCCTGTGCCAACAGCTACTCCCACATTGACATTTGCGCCAATAAATAACGATAAACTAAATGCAATTAAACAACATAAAACAAAGCTACCGCCAAACACCATAACTGGGTTAATACTCTGTAGGTCAAGTTCAGTTAAACCACAGCTTTCCATCCAAATACGTTTAAAAAGCCAAGGTGAATACCACACAGCGCCCAATAAGAAAGATGCAAGGGCAGCAAAAAAGATCGCGAAGTAATTAAGTTCTGAAAAATGCATACGCCAGACTCATACAACTAACAGGTTTAATTTGACTTTAGTTAAGGATCAGCGATGCAGCAAATCAAAAAGGCTGAGTTTTGTACCTATTAATATCTAAACCATACTTTAGGATTAACCGCAGAATTATTTCAGTTTAATAAACAATCAATTTAGTGTTGTACGGGTTTTTTCTGTAATTTACGTTGTAGGGTTCTTCTGTGCATATTCAGTTGGCGCGCAGTTTCAGAGATATTACCATTGTTGCTATGCAATACATGTTGAATATGCTCCCACTCAAGACGCTCTGGCGACATTATTTGGCTTGGCTCTGGGTTTACCGATGAGGCACCAGCTTCAACATCACCCAAGATTGTTTTTAATAATGAATTGAAATCGACAGGCTTTGGTAAGTAGTCATCAGCACCTAAACGTATAGCTTCTACTGCACTGGCAATACTGGCAAACCCCGTGAGCAATACGATACGAGCTGAAGGAAATTGTTCTCTTAAAGGTTTAATTAGCGCAAGGCCGTTATCATCCCCGAGTTTTAAATCCACCAGAAAGTGGCTTGCCTCAAAAGTGGTTGTTTTTTGTAAAGCTTGCTCAGCGTTATGAGCAAGTGAACATGTGAAGCCTTGTTTTGTAAAGCGCCTCGCAAGCGTGCTGGCAAGGTTTGCATCGTCTTCAATAATTAAAAGTTTCATACAATTTTTAAACTAACCATCGCAATCGCGCCTTGCTGTGGGTGATTACTTAGTGTTAATGAGCCATTTAAGCGCTCTAAGGTTACATTAGAAAGCATAACTGCCATTCCCATTCCATCGCTACTTGGCATGAGCTGACCGCCTAATGATGCCATTTGTTGCTCGCTAAATCCTTGACCGAAATCACGTAACGACAATGAAAGTATTTGCTCATCGATTTGCCATTTAGCTTCGATGTTGTATTGCTGATTATGGTTATTTGCCGATACGGCGTTTTGTAACAAGTTTAAAATAGCCGGTAACAGCATAGCATCACTTAAAATCGAACAATCAGGGGCGTCATTTAGCCACTGTAAGCTTTGCTCAGGAAAATGCAGAGTCATCGCATCTTGAATGGTATTTTGCAGTGCTTTAGCACTAATCACTTGTTGTGTTTCACCAGTTCTTAGTGCATTTGAAAGTGACCTAAAATGAGCAAGTTGCTCTTTACACTGAGCTAATGGCTTGGCCATTTCATGCACAATGGGGTCATCAGCTTGTTGCTCTTTAAGCTCTTCAAATAACAGCTGTAAGTTTGCTATCGGCGTTGCAAGTTGATGCGTTACTTGTGCGGCAGCGCCATCAAGCGTTAATAATTGCTCATGCCTTAATTGTTGCTCGCGGGTACGGGAAATAGTAGCTTCTCTGGCTCTTAACGTGCTGTTTAATGTGCCAATTACAAAGGCAATAACGATGGCGCTGATAACAAAGTTAATCCACATACCAATAAAATGATGAGTCATCTGCATTTGGTGCATGGTGTGTTCGGGCATTTTTATCAGTAAAAAACTATAAGCGGCGATTGCCAGCACAGCCGTGTAAGCAAGCCCTTTCGCATTAACCGTCACCGCCGCTATCATTATCGGTAACAGTAATAACGAAACAAATGCATTTGTTGCTCCACCACTTAAGGAGAGCAAAATAGTTAAAAACAATAAGTCGGCTGTCAACTGCATCAACACAGCTGCTGGCTTGGCTTTCGTTACTTTTCTATAAGCGAATATACTTAACAGCTGAAAGATTGCTTCAATACAAATTACAGCAAGTAAAGGTAATAATGGAATTTGGTATTCAAACAGAAAATATACCGCAATCACAGCAACAAACTGCACGGCGATTGCGGCGCTTCTTAAAATTAGTAGGCGACTGATCGCCGGATCGGTTTGCATAACGGACTCTTTAAAGCTTAATCATCGTCCATTGAAATTGTAAAAACAGCACAAGGCGTTCCTTGATGAAACACCATTTGCCATTGTTTACCATTAAAACGCCACAGTGACATACGCACTGAGTAGTTAAACTCTGAGCGAGCTGAACGTCTAAAGGCCGCTTGATAGCTTAGCTGTGCAATATCATCACTGAGCATTCGGCCTTTAAAATGTTGATTATAAAACTGCGGTACCACCTCAGTTGGTAGGCGGGTTAAAACTTGGAACTTATTAAATGACGTGCCATCAGCGGCTATTTCAATAAAATCATCATCAAGTAATGCATCAAGCGCTTCAGCAGATTGACGTACCTCTGGCTCAAGGAGCTGTCGCTCTGCATCAATTAAATGATTAAATAACGTCTCTTTAATTTTACCGCCCATAGTAACCCTTACTGTTTGAGCACTTTACCGCCCTTCATAACAAACTGAACCTGACTAAGTTCACTAATGTTATCAAGTACATTCATATTCACGCTGATAATATCTGCTTGTTTACCAACACTCAAGTCACCGAGGTTATCACTTTGACCTAATAGTTTAGCAGCTTCAATGGTGGCTGATTTAATAGCTTGTTTTGGTGTCATGCCATATTTAACTAATAACTCGAACTCTTTAGCATTATCACCATGCTTAGATACGCCTGAATCTGTACCAAAGGCTATTTTAACCTTGTTTTTTAACGCCAATTTAAACGATGCTTCCATTTTTGGCGCAACTACTTCGACCTTATCAGCAATTGCTTTTGGCATATTCGGATTATTAAGTACCTCTTCTTTAACTGTTGCGCCAGCGAGTAAGGTTGGAACTAAATAAGCGTCTTGCTTTTTGAAAAGCTTAACCGTGTCTTTATCTAAAAAAGAGCCGTGTTCGATTGAATCAACACCTGCTCTAAGTGCTGCTTTTATACCTTCTGTGCCATGAGCATGAGCGGTCACTTTGCGGCCTAAATGATGGGCTGTGTTTACAATGGCACTGAGTTCTTCATCAGTAAATTGCTGATTAACCCCTGCCGCTGTATTACTTAATACACCACCTGTCGCGGTAATTTTAATTACATCTGCACCGCTTTTAATTACATCGCGTACTGCACGAGTACAATCGGCAGCGCCATCACACACCCCTAAGCCACCCCCTTCTGTCGCTTTGGTGATATCACGGCGATAGCCATGCATATCACCGTGACCACCGGTCGGTGTGATCATATCTCCCGCTGCAAAAATGCGCGGGCCAACAATGTCGCCACGTTCAACTGCTCGCTTTAATGGAAAGATAACTTGATAGCTGCTACCTAGGTCGCGCACAGAGGTAAAACCTGCATCAACCGTACGTTGTAAGTACTTTAGAGAGCGAAGAGCGTAATCGGCTTCGTATTCAGTTGCCCATTGGTGTGGGTTACGTTTTGCATCTCGCTCAAAGGTAACATGAACGTGCATATCAATCAGACCCGGCAATACCATCTGATTTTTTAAATCAATAACATCTGCATCACTGAGGTTTAATTGCTGCTTTGTTAGAAAACCAGCTTTTATTGCGGCAATTTTATTGTCTTCAATAACCAGCGTTTGCTGCTCTTTGACATCTTGATCAGTGCCTACCAGAATCTTTCCAGCATGAATAATGGTGGTTTGTGCATTAACAGCAAACGAAGATAATAAAGACAGTACCGATAATGTACTTATTTTTAGGTTTATTTTTTTCATAATCGCCTCTTTTTTATACTAGGTTTAACTTAAATACTCAGTAAATGCCATTATTTACGACATAGCGCGGCAATGAACTAGTGTTAACAAGTGAATTTTGATATAACTTCGGAAAAATTTAACAAGTCTGACCACATAAAGAGAACACATTATGTCTTATGCCCAAATTACTGGCTGGGGTAAATGTATACCACCAGCAAGCATCAGCAATGATGAAATTAGCAATATTGTTGATACCAATGATGAATGGATCACAACACGTACAGGCATCAAATCTCGCCGTGTCAGCCATGTTTCTACTGCCGATTTAGCGACCGTTGCCGCAAAGCAAGCCCTTGCTTGTGCTGGTGTTGATGGTAAAGACATTGATCTTGTACTTCTTGCGACTTGTACACCATCAACTATGGTGGCAAATACGGCCTCTTTAGTGCAGAAAAACATTGGTGCGGTTGGCGCAGCAGCAATGGATACTAACGCTGCATGTTCAGGCTTTTTATATGCATTACAAGCAGCAACGGCACAAATTCGTGCAGGCATGATCAAAAAAGCGGTTGTTATTGCTGCTGAGCGCATGACTTGGTACATCAACTGGGCGCGTCGCGACAGTGCTGTATTATTCGGTGATGGTGCTGGTGCGGTTGTTTTAGAAGCTTCAGATACACCATCAGGTTTACTTGCGACTAAAACAGGCTGTGACAGTGAAGACCGCGATATCTTGCACATCGAAAACTTTGGTAGCGATTTAAATAAGTACGAGCCAATTGGCCCGTCTAACTTATTATTCGAAGGTCGCGAAATCTTCAAGCGTGCTGTTAAAGGTATGAGTGAAGCTTGTGACGACGTGCTGAACCAAGCACAGTTAGAGCTTGATGACATTGACGTATTAGTTCCTCACCAAGCCAATTTACGTATTATCCAAGCTATTCAGCAACGTTTGAAAGTAGCTGATGAAAAAGTAATGGTGAACATTGCCGACTACGGTAATACGTCTGCTGCAACAATTGCGATTGCAATTTGTGAAGCTGTTGAGCAAGGCCTTATCAAACCTAACTCAAACATTATGTCAGCGGCCTTTGGTGCAGGTTTAACGTGGGCGGCAAGTTACATTAAATGGGGCGAACGCGTGACACCTATTGCAGTGTCTGATGCAGCCTTACCTGAGTGTGATAAAACAGGCCTTGAACTTGTTGCACCAGCTGTTGCAGCATGTAAAGCGGCAGAATAATACCCCTATTATTTATAGAAAAGCGCGGCTTAGTCCGCGTTTTTTTATGAGCAAAAAATGGACTATATAATGGAATTATTAGGCATACATCACGCTGCAATCATTTGTAGCAACTATGAAAAATCAAAGCATTTTTATAATGAAGTATTAAAACTGCCGATTATCCACGAACTATACCGTGCTGAACGTAACTCGTATAAGTTAGATTTAGCACTTCCTGATGGTAGCCAATTAGAATTGTTTTCGTTTCCTGGAGCGCCACAAAGACCCAGCTATCCAGAGGCACAAGGGCTACGCCATTTGGCGTTTAAAGTTGCTGATATTGCAAAATCTAAGCAGTACTTAGAACAACAAGGCATTTCGGTTGAAGAAATAAGAGTGGATGAAATCACCGGGAAGCAATTTACGTTTTTTGCCGATCCCGATGATTTACCGTTAGAGCTTTACCAACTCTAGATTATTGGAAGCGATCTTGTAAGTAATTGAACACGGCGCGAATACCCAATGCCTCACCACCTGTAGGGCGACCTGGTAATGCACGTAAGTTCCAAGCCATAACATCAAAGTGAACCCAAGGAGTACTTGGCTCAATAAACTCTTTTAAATAAAGAGCAGCAGTGATCGCACCACCAAAAGGAGTGGAAGCACAGTTAGCAATATCAGCTACGTCACTTTTTAATAATGCTTTATATTGATCAAATAACGGAAGTTGCCATACAGGATCATGGCAGCTTTCGCCTGCATCCATCAATTTGTTAGCAACATCACGGTTATTTGCGAAAAAGCCCGGTAATTCAGTGCCGAGGGCTACACGACAAGCACCAGTCAGAGTTGCAAAATCAACGATAAGATCGGGGTTATCATTTTGTGCTTCAGCAAGTGCATCACACAGCACTAAACGACCTTCAGCGTCCGTGTTATCAATTTCTACTGTGATCCCTTTGCGAGTTTTGATCACATCACCTGGTCTAAATGCATTTCGAGAAACCGCATTTTCAACCGCAGGTACCAGTACTCGTAAGCGAATTGGTAAGTTGGCAGCCATAATTAACTGGGCAAGACCAATAACATGCGCGGCACCGCCCATGTCTTTTTTCATATTACGCATGCCTGAGCTTGGTTTTAAATCTAAACCACCTGAATCAAAACACACGCCTTTACCGACTAAGGTAATCTGTGGAGCATCTTTTGCGCCCCAGCGTAAATCAAGTAAGCGAGGCTTATTCTCAGACGCACGACCAACCATATGAATTGTCGGGTAGTTTTGCTCTAATAATTCATCACCAACCCACTCACTAAACTCACCATCAAAGGTGTCGGCTAAATCAGCCATCACTTGTGATAGGTGTTGCGGCATCATATCTGCAGCAGGCGTATTAACTAAATCACGCACTAAATTAATAGCACTTGCATGCTGCGATAGACGCTTAACTAAGCTTTCATCTTTAATAGCTAGTGTGGCACGTGGCGATGGTTTTTCTTTATATTCACTAAACTCGTAACCACCTAACACAAAACCCAGCGCTACTTGTTCTACAAATTTGTCATCACCTTGAATTTGATAACAACCTGCTGGCAGTTTTGTTGATAAGTCACCTGCTAACCAAAAGTCTTGTAAATCATTAACTAAACAATACACATGCTCAAGTGAACCGGTTTCACTATCAGCAATTAAGGCCATGCCTTTGTTTTTAAAATCACAATTCGTTAGCCAATTTTGTAAGGCTTGCGGCTGCTCGGTTAACCACGTTGATAGGTCAGCTTTAGCAATAAATGACAGGGGAATTCCCGTAGAAGAATGGCGAATTAATGAACTCATTAAACGACTCGATATAAAGAAAAGGTATTTAAGCATACCAATATCTTGATACAAAAGGTATAGGCAAAATCAGATAAGCAAAACCTAATCAGTCTTTGTTTTGCTTCTCTTTTTCTTCTTTTTCTACTTGTTGATCAATCTCTTTAATCGACTTATTGATATTGAATGAGCTAGGTAGCACATCAACACCAACCCATTGCCCCAGTTTTACAACCAAAGGAATTGTCACGGGTGCAAAGGGTAATACAGCAAATACGCCCAAACCGAGTCCTTTTAATATATCTAAAAATTGCTCATTGGCAGTATGCAATTCTTCTTTAGTAGCTTGGCCTTGGGTGTATCGCCTATAGATATGAAGCATCTCTTTTGTTTCTTGCTTTTCTTGGGCAAGTGCGATTTTAAGTGCTACCATAGCGCGCTTGAAGCGTAGAGTCTGACGCTTTTTGGTAATTTTAGCCACTCTGAATGGGGCTCGATGAATAACTTTGTATAATCGCATTTGGTTATTTTCACACAGCATGTGAAGTTCACAAAGCATAATTTACTTATATTAGTTTTTGTTTTATTCTTAATACTCTATTCGTAATTATTTTTCAGTATTAAACATGAACACACCTATACAACAGGCTGAGCCAAAACCCCAAAAGCCGGCCCCAGATGAATGTTGTGGTGGTGGTAGTTGTTGCCCATGTGTTTGGGATGAATACCGAGAAAAATTAAAGCAATGGCAATTAAACAACATTCCGCAACAAGCCTAATAGACCGTTCCAAATCCAATTTCGCTTAAAAACCAATCAAAAAATTCCTTTTTTAAAATATTTTTAGATATTTTATATACTTTCTTACGCTTAAAAGAAAAAACAAGAATAAATTATCCCTTTTGATTTCATGCACATAATTAAAAAAACAATAATAACGTGCAAATAAAAACGCCAAAAACAACATCGCATTAACAATTTGCAAAATAAATTTACAGGCTGTATAAGAGATTTACACCAAGTTTATTATTTAACTTCGGTGACATAATCATAAATATTCTAACTGGGGAAGTCAGAATGAAATTCAAAAATAATGCGCTACAACAAGCAATTAAATTTGCTCTAGCGACAACAACAGCAGGTCTGTTTGTGTCGGGTTCGGTTGTTGCTGCAGAGCAAGCAGCAGAAGAAACGAAAGTTAACAAAAACGTAGAAAAAATTGCCGTGGTAGGTACTCGTTCTGCGCCACGTTCAATCGGTGATTCACCGGTGCCAATTGATATCATTGGTGGTGAAGAGCTAGATAAAGGCGGCAACACCGATATGCTAGAGCTTTTAAAAGGCTCAGTTCCTTCTTTTAACGTTCACCAAAACCCAATTAGTGATGCAGCGTCACTTGTACGCCCTGCTAACTTACGTGGTCTTCCTTCTGACAGCACATTAATACTTGTTAATGGTAAACGTCGTCATCGCGCATCAGTTATTGCCTTCTTAGGTGGTGGTATCAATGATGGTGCTCAAGGTGCTGATATCTCAGTTATTCCAAGTATTGCCCTAAAGCAAGTAGAAGTACTTCGTGACGGTGCTGCGGCACAATACGGTTCTGATGCAATCGCTGGTGTAATGAACTTTGTATTAAAAGATGCCTCTGAAGGTGGTTCATTCGAAATTCGTCAAGGCGAATACTACGAAGGTGATGGCGATACAACACAAATTTCAGGTAACGTAGGTCTACCATTTACCGATAGTGGTTTTGCTAACTTAAGCTTCCAATATAAAACAGCTGATGCAACTAGCCGTTCAGTACAACGCCCTGATGCTGCGGCACTTAACGCAGCTGGTGTACCTGAAGTATCTTCTTTAGCACAAATTTGGGGGGCACCTGAAGTTGATGATGATATTACAATCTTTGGTAACATTGGTCTTGAGTTAAGCAACTCATCTGAATTCTACATGTTTGGTAACTACTCTGAGCGTGACGTACGTGGTGGTTTCTACTATCGTAACCCACACACTCGCCCAGGTGTTTACTCAAATGACGGCGGTGAAACACTGCTTGTTGGTGATTTAACTGGCGATATGAGCGGTAACTGTCCTACCGATATCATGATTGATGATAACGTTTTAGATAACCAAAGATACATCGATCTAGTTGCTAACAACCCAGACTGTTTTGCATTTAACGAAATGCTTCCAGGCGGTTTTACACCTAACTTCGGTGGTAACATCACAGATACTGCATTAACAATTGGTACTAAAGGTGAAATCACTTCTGGTTTCCTTGAAGGTGCTTACTATGACTTAAGCGGTACAGTTGGTTACAACGAATCTCGTTACTTCATCTACGACACAATCAATGCATCATTAGGCCCAGAAAGCCCGCGCGATTTCAGCCCAGGTAAATACTCACAGTTAGAGAAAAACTTTAACGCAGATTTATCAAAAGGTTTTGACTTTGGCTTAGCTTACGATGTAAACGTTGCCGGTGGTCTAGAATGGCACGAAGAAACATTCACAGTTGTTTCTGGTGACGAAGCGTCTTTCACAGCTGGCCCACTAACAGAACAAGGTTTTGGTATCGGTTCAAATGGTTTCCCTGGTTTCAAACCATCTGATGCGGGCGAGTATACACGTCGTAACTATGCTGCATACGTTGATGTTGAAGCACCATTCACAGAAGACTTCCTAATGGGCTTAGCACTACGTTATGAAGATTATGATTCATTTGGTTCAACAACTAACTACAAGTTAACTGGTCAATACCACTTAACTGAAGACTTAAACATTCGTGGTTCAATCAGTACAGGTTTCCGTGCACCAACTGTTGGTCAAGCAAATGTAAGTAACGTTCAAACAAACCTAAGCAGCGGTGTTCTTGTTGACTCAGCACTTTTACCACCAACAAACCCAATTGCCGTGCAATTAGGTGGTACAGAGCTTGAACCTGAAGAATCACAAAGCTATACATTTGGTGCAGTTTGGACAATTGGTGACTTATTCTTCACAGTTGACTACTACAACATCCAAGTTGATGACCGTATCAGTCAATCAGATAAAATTGAGTTAAGCCAAGCTGATAAAGACACACTTGAAGCAGCAGGCGTACCAAACGTACAAAACTTAGCGCAAGTAAGCTTCTTCACGAATGACTTTGATACAACAACCCAAGGTGTTGATGCTGTAGCTAACTACTCAACTGATTTGTTAGGCGGTAGCTCAACATTCAGCTTAGCGTATAACTGGAACGACACTGAAGTAACTAAGTCAACAGACATTACTGGTGAGTTTAAAGTAAGCCGTTTAGAAAATGACTTACCAAATCACCGAGCAACGCTTAGCTGGGCACAACAGTGGGAGAATTTCTCTGCATTTACACGTGTTAACTACTATGGCGAATACCAAGGCGTACACGTAGATTACGATGCAACAGCGAAAACAGCTGATGCTGCAGTAACGATTGATGCAGAAGTGACTTACTTCCTAACTGAAGAGCTTAGCTTCTCTGTAGGTGCGACAAACTTATTCGACCAAGAAGCAGAGAAACTTGATTTCTATGACAGTACTGGCATCCCTAACAATAACTGGGGTGGTAAATACTACGAAACGTCGCCATATGGTATCAACGGCGGCTTCTATTACGTGAAAGCTACGTATACTTTCTAAATAGAACAGCTTTCTAGGTTGAGCAATCAACCTAGAAAGTCGATACCCCGGATTTATTCTGGATATTTATAGTTAACCAAGGCGAAAGACATTTCGCCTTTTTCGTTTTATAGTAAATAAAAATAACAAATAACCCGCCATTCCTATGCTGTTACAAAAAGCGAATCAACTACTGAATGAAAACAAGCTTAAAGAGGCTGAGTTTCATTTTAAAACCATTCTCGATTCAGATCCTGAAAATGGCGAAGCGTTATTTGGATTGGGCCGTATTGCACTGCGTTTAGAACGTTATGATGCTGCGGTTTACCTTCTACAAAGAGCCTGTGAACGACTACCTCACATGCTTGAACCGCTCCATGCTCTTGCCGATGCTTTTAATGGCGTGCATTCACCGCAAGATGCATTAACTGTACTAGAATATGCTAAATCAATTGCCAGCCATAACCCTGAGCCACATTACTATCTTGCTCAGCATTATCTAACCTATGGTGAGCTAGACAAAGCGTACATTATTTTAAAGCATGCCCTTGGTATGGGAAATTACCCTGTAAAAGCATACATTTTATTTGAGTTAGTGCAGTTTGGACGTTTTAACAACGAACAAAATTACATAAATGAGCTACACCAGTTTTTAACTTTAACCAATAATCTGCGCTTAAAAATGGTGTGTTATTATGCACTGGGTAAAAGCTATGATCAGTTAAATGATACAGGACAAGCTTTTAACTACTTCAGCCTTGCTAATAAGCTACAAACAAAACTCACGCAGTTTAAAACCCGTGACTTAGTACCATTTTATCAGCGCATCATAGAGCAAAATACTGCCGAGCTAATTGATGCCAGAGACAAAACATTCACAGGCACAATCACACCCATTTTTATAATTGGCATGCCAAGAAGTGGCTCAACGCTGGTAGAGCAAATGCTGGCAAGCCACAATGACTTTGCCAGCCTTGGCGAAGATGCCAGTATCAGTAATCAGGTTGTTGCATACCTTGAACAACAAACGCAACTCCCCTACCCAGATTGCTTAGCAGAGCTGAACCAAGGGCTAATTAACAATGCCCGCAATATTTATATTGAACGAATAAAGCAAGCCCCAGTTGTGCGCCCCTTTATGATCAATAAGCTACCAGCTAACTATCAGTCACTTGGATTGATTTACTTACTCTTTCCTAACGCCAAGTTTATTAATATGCAGCGCGAGTATAATGCAATGGCTTGGTCAGTTTTTAGCAACTATTTTGCTGAAAACGAACCTTATTTTTGTTCACTCCCAGAGTTTAAACAGTATTTTGATTTGTATCAGCAGTTAATGGAGCATTGGCAAAACGTGATGCCAGAGGCGGTTTTTGATTTAAGCTATGAAGCACTTATCAGTGACAGCGAACAAACACTAACAGCCCTGTGTAAGTTCTTAAACATTGAGTACAGCACACAGTTTTTAGATTTTTATAAGTCAAAAAAACCGGTGGCAACGCTCAGCAAAACGGCTGTAAGACAGCCGTTAAGTGATAAAGCATTAGAGAAATACAAACGCTACGAGAGCGCAATGCACACGCTTATGCGTGAGTCTCAAACCAGTTCAACAAGTCAACAAATTGATCAAAACGCGCCTGTGGGTGAGTAAGCATATTTATGTGATCATAATCGACCTTATGGCCAAACTTACGGCCATAAATGGTCATCGTTTGCTTGCCGATGCCCGACTCTTCCATAAATTTTTCAATATCAATCGGCTGGCATAGGGCTTTATCTTTAATACCCGCCACATGCATAATGGGCGGCAGCGCCTTATCAGCTAATGCGTTGGCGTAATCAAAGCCATCGTCAGTATCGACCCAAGGTTTACGCTTAGCCCACTGCATACTTTGATAATGTGATTTACGGGTTTCATCATCACTGCCCCATTTCAGCTTTTTAGCAGGCACAAAACCATGCTTACGGGCAACTAATGGCGCCAAACCATACCAAATCAAATTACCTTGAATATACTTGCTTGGGTGATGGTTATACAAAGACCGTTTAGAACCAAAATAACCGCAGGCTTTCACATCATCAATCAACTCAGGAAAACGGGCAAACACACTGTTCATTAACACCCCGCCCCACGAGTGCGCCACCCAATAACGCGCAGGCTCGCCTTCAAGCTGCTTAATTTTATCTAAAAATGCAGGGATATCTTCTAAAATAGCCTCGGTTTGACCATACTTTGCATGCTTTGAAATCGCAGGTTTACTCTCACCACGACCACGTAAATCTGCCACATAGCAAACATAGCCATGCTCAGCTAAAAATGGCGCTAAACCTTTATTGCTGTGGGTGTAAAAGATTTTGCCATTTTCAACGGCACCATGCATAAAAAACACCGCAGGGCCTTTCGCATCAGTCTTACTGATACGGCGTAAATGTAAGGTTTGGCTTTCGGCGAGTTTAATAAACACCGATTCTTGTTTAATCGTCACGTTTGACCTTTTTATTCTTATAGACTCATCGTACCAGTGTTAAGTTACGCCAGTCTATTCAGCAAAGCAAGTTTTGGTGTGTGGCGATTGCCATTCAAAATGAGAATCTCAGGCACGATGAGATTTTGACTAAATTGTAACACCAATGCAGAGCCATTATTTATCGATGTTAGAAGTTCGAGTTACAGAAGCCTTTGGCTAAATGATCTCTAACAAAAAGGCTATGAAAAAGTGCTGAAGAAGTTTGTTTGGTGATTTTAATGCTACGTAATTAACATATTCTGGAGAGACGGCATTGTGCCATGTGCGGTCATTAGGCCATCATTGAGTGTGACTAGACGTTGAGCATGACCATATTAGGACAAAAATGTTTAGAGTATTTATTTGGTAGCTCAACACTAAGAGACTGATAATGCTTGGCTAAACTTGTGTAGCGAAGCGAAACTGAGCCAAGCGTTAGCAGTCACACCTTAATTGGCTTGTTATGTTTAATCACTAAGGCTAATGACACCCAAATTAAATTTATCCATTTCTTCTGGGTAATTTATTACAGTTGAATAAACCAAAGTTCCATTACAGCTTACTGTTACTTTATAAATATCGCTTCTAGATAATACCGTAAATCCTTCATTGAATTTTCCACTTACATCTCGGGTATAAAAGTTATGAATGATTTCGGCATCATTGGGGATTAATGAAAGCAAACAGTCTCCTTCTACTTCACCCGAAATAGAAACAACATTTTCACCTATTAATAATAATGAGCATCCGGAAACGACCCCAACACAAACGAGAATACAATATCGAATCATAAATTAAACATAATGCCATAATAAACAGCGCAAAATATCAGGCTAAACTAAGCGAAGAATGAGCGCAACCCCGCTGTTCTATGTCCATTGTTTAATTAATTTGTTCTGTTCTCTTTTTAAACTGTACGTATTTAACATGTACTTTATTACCGTCTGTACCAAATGCATTAGGTAAGACTATTGCTTTTCTCAGCCCTCTTAATATGACCCTTGAATGTATTCGTGGTGGATTAATACTCAATATTTTTAAATTTATTACTTTACCTTCATTTGATACATCAAATTCCACGGTGGCTTCTGTATTTGTTACTGCACAAGCAGAAGGTAAAGAAGAATTGAACCGTATTGTACTGGGTTCAAAAATACTGTCTTTACCTTCTATTGGTGCTGCGATGCTTATGGGCTCATCTAGCAAATCAACATCAGGGTCATTGCATGCTTTAGTTACGCCAAATTGGACACCAACCACAAGTAATAATGTGCTAATCATTATACCTCCTGAGAATATAACGCCGCGTTAAGGGTGCCGGCACGCAATACATAAGCTTCTGCAATGCACCGTAAACACTGAACCCAACGCAAACCAAAAATGCCACGCGTGCCAAATCCCTCTTAAACGCTTTGTTATGTGCGTACTTCCTGCTTCCAATAATTGTAAAGGTTTTCAATGTCACAGGAGCAAAGGTGCTTAATACCGCCCTTTAAAACGCTCTCAGGCCAATCCCACCACTGCATTTCAAGCAACATGGCTATCTCTGACTCCGAAAAACGGAACTTAATATGTTTTGCTGGATTTGAACCGACAACCTCATATGGCGCTACATCTTTGGTTACGACAGCTCTACTTGCGATGATGGCGCCATGACCTATTTTGACGCCAGACATAATCATTGCTTCTGAACCAATCCAAACATCATTGCCAACTACAGTATCACCTGCGCGTTGAAATCCATCAGTAGCATCGGCGAAAATCTCATTGTCTTGGTAAAAGAATGGAAATGTACTAATCCAATCGTTTCTATGCCCCTGATTTCCCGCCATCATAAACACCGCGCCGGAGCCTATTGAACAGAAACTACCGATAATAAGCTTATCAACATCATCTCTGTCCGGACTGAGATAACGAGCACAGTCATCAAAGCTATGGTTGTGATAGTAACCAGAATAGTAGCTATGCTTGCCTACAATAATATTCGGGTTTGTCACTTGTTGCTTTAACGTGATCCCCGAAAAAGGAGATTCAAAATAATTCATAATCTTAATTTATCCTAGAAGCACATAACGCTTTGCTAAGGGGCAATTGACTGTTGGCAATACTTGCGCGAAGCGCCAAGCCAACTGTTAATTGTCCCAGTGAGTTTACGAACGAACTTGAGCAACTTGTTATAAGCCATCTTTAGCACCATGCGTAAACAGTAAAAACTTGGGGGCATAACCCGTAAATACAACATGCCCTGATATATATGACATACCAAACGTCACGATACCTAATAGCCAAATACTATGATCATATGGTTCAGTGAACGCAAAAGTTACCGTAGCTAAAATAGCAAACAATGAGAGTACAAAGATGAAACCCGCAAGCACCCTAAAAGGAGTTCTAACTTTAGCTAATTGTTCCTTCGGTAAACTCATATCTTCCTTTGGCTTATAACGCTTGGCTAACCGGCGCAAAATAGCAGGCTAAAATTAGCGACGAAGGAGCGCAAGCCTGCTGTTTTGCGTCCCTAGGTTTAGGCACTTGTTATGTATTTTTTAACCTTAGCTTATACAAACCAGTTAACCTTTTTGATAAGCCCATACAAATCATCACTGCATAGAGCAATGCAACAATATTCCACCCTAGATAAATTAGAACTCCAGTATTAATAAAGCTATTAATATACAAAGCCCAACCTAAATTTCGGTCTATTGCTCCTTGGGCAAAGTCAGTACTATTTACTGTAAATAAAGCAACAGTCCCCATTAACGCAAAAATGAAGAAAAGTACTGAAACAGGATAATAAATCCACACAACTTCAAAATATGCACTTAAAGCGAAGATTATGGTGATTATTGCCCACCTAATTGTTTTCATACTCAAAACCTAAGAAATACATAACGCTTGCCGTAAACGGCACAAAATAGCAGGCTAAAATTAGCGACGAAGGAGCACAAGCCTGCTGTTTTGTGTCCTTTGTTTAACGGCCTTGTTAGCAGTTGCTTTGTTTCCGCCATGCTCTTATTTTTTTAACTAAAGAGACTTCATTTTCACCAGCTACTGAAGAGCCATAAAACTGCGGGTTAATTTTGAAACCATAAGGCCCCATAACTCTGTACTCTGGAGCAACTGAGATAATTACGAGACCGGCTTTTAGGCCTCCAGTAGCTCTATGAACTGGATTTTTGCAACCTCTCACGGCTTTTTTAGGTATGGTCTTCATCCCAAAAACTGTGCAAACTTTTAAAGAATCAGAGTTAAGCTCCAATGCTCTACCACGTGGGAAGAACAGCATTATTTGATAACCAAATTCACACAATACAATCCATATGAGACACGCAACAAAAACAATAAAGTAAAAATCACTTAACTCATTAAAATTAACAACGCTATCAACAAGATCTTGCCACAAAGCATTGATCAGCCACACTCCACCAATAAAAAGAAGTATGTTCAGAATTAATGTTGATAATTTGAAGGTAAAATTTTCGTTGTTCACTTTTGACTGCTAACGCCCTGTTAATGGGCGGATTACGCTTGGCTAAAATTAGCGAAGAATGAGCGCCAGCCAAGCAGTAAGGCGTCCATTTTAAACAGCTTGTTAGGTTACGAACCTCAATCTACATTGTGATACTGTGCTGCTTGTTCGTAACAGTTAACACATACGACTGACATTTGATTAAACTCTCTGAATCTTTCTGTCATGCCGTCCTCTTCCTCAAAAACAGCCTCACATTGATAACACCAAGCTTGAAGATCATTTGGAACGCTTGAATTTTCAATGAAACCGAGAGGCTCTCCCTCAGGTTTGACAAGATGACCACATAGTACGGCAGCCACTCGCTTTCCATGCTTACCGCAATCAATATACATCGGTTCTATATCTGTACTCATTAGTAACCTAACGCCCGCATAATGGGCGGATAAAGCTTGGCTAAAATCGCGAAGAATGGGCGCCAGCCAAACTTTAGACGTCCATTTTTAATGCGCTTGTTAGGTGTACTTACACTCAAATGTTTTGTGTATATGCATTAATACCAATTAATTCGGAAACACCATTACCCGATTTTAAAGCGAAATTTATTGAAGAAACAAACATATCCAATGATAAAACTTCAAATTGAACCGTAAATTTTGCTGAATTCGATTCGCCATCTGAAACTGAAATAAATACAGCAGTATGGCCAGCAGAATCGATGCAATAAAACTTAAGAAAACAGTGTCCATAAGATGAGTCGACTTCACCTACTTCGAAGATTATTTCATCCGAATTAGACTTGGGAAAACTAGACAAATTTTCTGCGAGATCACGCAGCGATTGAGCATTAAAATACTGCTCCGTTTCTCCTGCGAATCGCTCATTGCATGCCTTAACCCATATTTTGGATGGATCATCTTGCAAAAACTCGAGCTCTAATCTGGGTTGCATCTATATGTACACCTAACGCCCAGCACAGCGGCTGGCAAAGCTGGCACGTAATTGCGCAGCAATTTGAGTGACAGGTTTGACAGTCCGTTGCTGCTGCTTGTTAAGCATTTCTTGCTCCTGAAACTGGATAACCCCACTCGTTTTCTTTACGGACTATGAAATACCATAAATCCGAACCATTTTTCGGTGTTTTAGCTGATGAGGTGTAAATACACTCGCCATTTGAGCTTGTAGTTAGAAGCACTTGCTCGATAACTTCTTCTTCCATTCTCGATCCTTTAGAAATTATCTTCAACTCGAACAGTTCGTCATTCCATGGTTCTCCGAGAGGCCGAGATAGCTTAACCTGAATATGCAATCTAGATTCTGAATCCAATTCACAACTAGTTTCAGTGCTTGGCATCCAGTCCGGCCTTAATCCCTCAGAAAACTCCTTCCTTACCTGAATTATGGATGGTTCATAGCCTTGGTCAGCTTCAATTTCACCTATGCATCCCCAGCAATCACCACCACAATCGATCGATAATGGATCACCCTTAACTTCTAGTTCTCTATTGCAAATGTGACAATGTGAATTCATAGGACTGATGCTTAACATTTTAGTATTTATGCGACACGCAGTTTGTGTTGCATAATCGCTTGTTGGACTGAG
>NZ_JAZDAR010000034.1:0-158749 GCF_036680945.1 Pseudoalteromonas sp. P80D2 | reverse complement strand
CCATGCAGTACGAACAAGTTAATTAAACCCCGTGTCTACTTTATCGGGGTCAGATCATATCCCTGAAAGCTGACGGCTGATAGCTGACAGCTCTCTAGCTATTTATTCCTGAAAGTAAGTGCCCCAGCCGTCGTATTCAACGTCGGTTTGCTGAGCGAGTGCTTCTAACTTGTCTACGTCTTCCATAATGGCTTCTACGTCAAGTTCACACTCAACAACCACGTCAAAGCTCCACACTTTCTCGCCGTCTTCTAGCTCAAGTTCTGCAGGTTCTTCAACATCGTAACCTAGTTTAAAAGCGGCTAAAGCGGCTTGCTCTAACTTTTCAAAATTTTCGCTAACAAAGTGGTGTTCCACTTCATAAAGTACTTCAGGATCTGAGCCATCTTCAAGTAATGAAGTAACGATGTCTTCAGTAATTTCGCGCCAATTTTCCATTATTTGTTTCTCACTTGAGCATCTAATTCAGTTATTTTAGCAGCCATAATCTGATGAACATGTGAAGCATGGTCACGAGCAGATACGTCTTTATCAAGATAAATCGGCGCTAACATTTCGAGGTAAATTGTACCATTATCCCAGCGATTTAGCTTAATAGTTTTGTGCGTTGTACTCATACAAACCGGCACTACTGGCACATCAGCACTCATTGCTGTATGAAATGCCCCAGTTTTGAAGGGTAATAAACCACGGCCATAGCTTCTTGTTCCCTCAGGAAACATCCAAACCGATAAACCTTTTTGTTTTATTTTCTCAGCCGATTTAGAAATTGTGCCTGCCGCTTTTGAGCGGTTAGCACGGTCAATTAAGATATTTCCCGATAACCAATATAGCTGACCAAAAAACGGGATCCATTTGAGGCTTTTTTTACCTAGACTTACGCAATTCTCTGGCACCATGGCTGGTAAAGTGAATAGGTCATAGTTATTTTGATGATTTGCTACATAGACAGCAGGACCAATATTTTTTGGAGTCTCGTGATATTTAAGCTCTAGTTTGACACCTAAAATTTTAGCTACCTTGCAAAACCAACCTGCAATAATATGCACGTTATTAGTATGAAACGGCTTCACAATGCATAAAAGCAGCCCAAAAACACAGCTCAAAACAATGAATAACGCCATGAAAATTATGCGAAAAATAGCTAACAAACGAATTCTCCTCGTACTAATCAGCGCGCATTATAACGTGAAAAATACCATTTCCATAGCTTTAAGCGCACATGTGTACGCTTAAAATTTCATAACGTTTTAACAATAAAAAGGCCTGCAATTGCAGGCCTCTGGTTTTTACTCTGTTACTTCGCTTGGCGACTCATCACTATCATCTGTTTGAGTCACTTCGACTACAGCCTCATCAACTCGCTGCAGACCACGGGGTAATTTGTTACCACGTCTACCGCGTTCACCATGATAATGCTCAAGATCAGCCGGTTTCAGTGTCAGTTTTCGTTTACCTGCATGCAGGGTTACGCTACTGCCCGCAGGCACCACAGCCAGTACTTTTACAAACTCTTCACGGGCTTGCACTTTCGCACTTGGGATAGAAATAATCTTATTTCCTTTACCCTTACTAAGTTTAGGTAAATCACGCAGTGGGAATAACAACATGCGGCCTTCGTTAGAAATTGCCATACAGTAATCTGTTGCTACATCAGTTACTCTAATTGGCGCGAGTAATTCACCGCCTTTAGGAACACTGACCAGCGCTTTACCGTTTTTGTTTTTACTCACCAGATCTTTAAAGTCGCTTATAAAGCCATAACCTGCATCTGAGGCCATTAACAACACTTGGTTGTCTTCTGCCATCACCACATGCTCAAAGTTGGCTCCTGCGCTTAAGTTAAAGCGCCCTGTCATTGGCTCACCTTGGCTTCGAGCTGAAGGTAAACTGTGTGCATCAGTAGCAAAAGCACGACCACTTGAATCTAAGAACACTGCTGGTTGGTTACTTTTACCTCGCGCTGAGGCTTTATAGCTGTCGCCTGACTTATAACTTAGCCCTTCAACATCTAAATCATGACCTTTACCAACACGTGCCCAACCTTTTTCAGATAACACAACGGTCACTGACTCTGAAGGGATAAGGTCTTTTTCACTTAACGCTTTCGCTTCAACACGCTCAACAACTGGTGAGCGACGATCATCGCCATACATTTCAGCCGCTTCTTGAATTTCTTTTTTCATCAAGGTCGACATACGACGCTCTGAACCAAGCGTTTGCTCTAACTTGTCACGCTCAAGGGCAAGCTCATCCTGCTCACCTTTAATCTTGAACTCTTCAAGTTTTGCTAAATGACGTAGTTTTAACTCTAAAATCGCTTCCGCTTGAATATCTGTTAAACCAAAACGCTCCATTAATACAGGCTTTGGTTTATCTTCAGTACGGATAATTTCGATAACTTCATCAATATTTAAAAAGGCCGTTAATAAACCTTCTAAAATATGTAAGCGAGCTAATACTTTATCTAAACGGTGCTGTAAGCGACGGCGAACCGTTTCACGGCGGAACGTTAACCACTCAGTTAAGATACTACGTAAATCTTTAACTTGCGGACGACCATCAAGGCCAAGCATGTTTAAGTTTACGCGGTAGTTCTTTTCTAAATCTGTAGTTGCAAATAAGTGTGCCATTAATGGCTCAGCTTTAATGCGGTTTGAACGCGGTACAATCACGATACGAGTTGGGTTTTCGTGATCAGATTCGTCACGTAAATCAGCAACCATTGGCAACTTTTTAGCATTCATCTGCGCTGCAATTTGCTCAAGTACTTTTGCACCTGAACACTGATGAGGCAACGCAGTGATCACTATGTCACCTTGCTCTTCAGTGTAAATTGCACGCATCTTGATAGAACCACGTCCGGTTTGATAAATCTTACGAATATCGTCTTTCGGTGTGATGATCTCAGCTTCTGTTGGGTAGTCAGGCGCATGCACTAACTCAAGCAACTCTTCGATTTCTGTCTTTGGCTTATCAAGTAATAAACAACAGGCACTAGCAACTTCACGCACATTGTGTGGTGGAATATCGGTTGCCATACCTACTGCAATCCCCGTTACACCATTAAGTAAGATGTGTGGTAAACGCGCAGGTAACACCATTGGCTCATCAAGTGTACCGTCAAAGTTTGCGGTCCAATCGACAGTGCCTTGACCCAGTTCTTTTAGTAGAACTTCTGAGAACTTAGATAAACGCGCTTCGGTGTAACGCATTGCAGCAAATGATTTAGGATCATCAGCTGCACCCCAGTTACCTTGACCGTCCACCAGCGGGTAGCGGTAAGAAAACGGCTGCGCCATTAACACCATCGCTTCGTAACATGCACTATCGCCATGGGGGTGGTATTTACCCAGTACATCACCCACGGTACGGGCTGATTTTTTATATTTTGCTTGCGCCGATAGCCCCAGCTCGCTCATTGCATAGATGATACGACGCTGTACAGGCTTAAGACCATCACCTACATGAGGTAAAGCACGGTCCATGATGACGTACATTGAGTAGTTTAAGTAGGCGTCTTCAGTAAAGCGCCCCATTGTTTGTTGTTCTACGCCTTGCATCAGCAAGGTATCTGTATCACTCATTAACGCTTACCTATTTTTTCTTAGCACTAACGCGATAGATCACATTAGCAAAGTCGTCTGAGATCAATAAGCTGCCATCTGCAAGTTCTGCAAATGCAACCGGGCGACCAAATGTTTCTTCGTTTTGCATAAAGCCTGTGATGAACGGGGTGTAATTAGTAATACGACCTTGTTCAACATTTGCTAGCATCACTTTATAGCCTGATTTTTTACTACGGTTCCACGAACCATGCTCAGCAACAAAAAGCTGCTCTTTGTATTTAGCAGGGAACTGCTTACCGTTATAAAAATGAATACCTAGAGGAGCAACATGAGCACCAAGTGCAAGGGCTGGCGATTTGTAGTCAGCAATACTTTTACCTTTGCCAAACTCAGGGTCTAAAATCGCCCCAGCGTGAACATAAGGGAAACCATAATGCGCGCCCTCTTCACCTTCACCAACACGGTTAATTTCACAAGGTGGCATGTCATCGCCCATCATGTCACGGCCGTTATCACTAAACCAAAATGCATTCGTTGTTGGGTGATAATCAAAACCAACTGAGTTACGAACACCTTTGGCGATGGTTTTAATTTCTTTTGTATCCACATCTAACGAGAAGATGCGGCCGTATTTGTCGTCTTCCGCACAAATGTTACATGGCACACCCACTGGCACAATTAGCTCACCGGTTGGCGCAAAACTAATAAACTTCCAACCATGGTGACGATCAGTCGGAAACTTGTCGTATACCACGTCAAACTTAGGATCTTTTAGGTTTTTGTCTACGTCTTTAAAACGAATGATACGTGACACTTCAGCCACATATAAATCACCATCTTTAATCGCTAAACCTGATGGCATTTCTAGGCCAGTAGCAATGACAATCTTTTTATCTGCAACACCATCACTGTTGTGGTCAATCAGTGCATAAACATTACCTGCTTTACGCGAACCTGCGTAAACAATGCCTCTTTTTGATACCGCAATTTGACGCGCGTTTTCAACATCATCGGCAAACAGGCTTATAGAAAACCCATCAGCAACTGTTAACTTATCAAGAATATCTTTTGCCATTACAGGCGCTGATAACAAGCTCAGCGATAATAATGAGGTCAGTAGTTTTTTCATTTTTGTCTTGCCCTTTAATTCTTTGCTAGCAACTAGGTTGCTACACCCTTTATTAAACTTCTGCGCGGTTACCGTGATCTTCTAACCATTGGCGACGGTCTGACGAACGTTTCTTCGCAAGTAGCATATCCATCATTTCCATGGTTTGCTCTTCTTCGTCTAAGGTTAATTGCACTAAACGACGCGTATTAGGATCCATGGTGGTTTCGCGTAATTGTAACGGGTTCATTTCACCTAACCCTTTGAAGCGTTGAACATTAACCTTACCGCGTTTTTTCTCAGCTTCAATGCGCGCTAAAATACCGTTCTTTTCGTCTTCATCAAGGGCGTAGTAAACCTCTTTACCAATGTCGATACGAAATAGCGGCGGCATAGCTACATACACATGGCCTTGTTTGATAAGCGATGGAAAGTGGCGGACAAACAGCGCACAAAGCAAGGTAGCAATGTGCAATCCATCCGAGTCAGCATCGGCCAAAATACATATTTTGTTATAACGCAGACCAGATAAATCACTTGAATCAGGGTCAATACCCAAAGCGACAGAAATATCATGCACCTCTTGCGATGCTAAAATCTGCCCAGATTCAACTTCCCAGGTATTTAAGATTTTACCGCGCAGCGGCATAATTGCTTGGAACTCACGGTCGCGCGCTTGTTTTGCTGAGCCACCCGCTGAGTCACCCTCTACTAAAAACAGTTCAGTACGGTCATTATCTTGGGCGCTACAGTCAGTTAATTTACCCGGTAATGCAGGGCCTGAGGTAACACGCTTTCGCACAACTTTTTTAGCGGCACGTAAACGGCGCTGCGCATTTGAGATACATAACTCAGCTAATAATTCTGCCGTTTCTGTATGCTCGTTTAACCATAAACTAAATGAGTCTTTCACTACACCAGATACAAATGCAGCACATGAGCGAGATGAAAGCTTCTCTTTTGTTTGGCCTGCAAATTGTGGGTCTTGCATTTTAACCGATAATACGTAGCTACAGCGCTCCCAAATATCATCTGGCGTTAACTTTACACCACGCGGTAATAAGTTTCTGAATTCGCAGAATTCACGCATAGCTTCAAGCAAGCCTTGGCGTAAACCATTAACATGTGTACCGCCTTGTGCAGTAGGAATTAAGTTTACATAACTTTCAGCGATTGATTCACCGCCTTCAGGTAGCCATACAACAGCCCAGTCAGCACCTTCTGTTGAACTTGAAAAGTCACCAATAAACGGCTCTTTTGGTAATACTTCAAAACCTTTAACTGCTTCAACTAGGTAATCTTTTAAGCCTGTTTCGTAATACCATTCTTGGCTTTCTTTGGTTTGCTTGTTGGTAAACTTAATGCGCAGGCCTGGGCATAATACCGCTTTGGCTTTTAATAAGTGATTAAGCTTAGTGATAGAAAAATTAGCTGAGTCAAAATAGCTAGCATCAGGCCAAAAACGCACGGTTGTACCTGTGTTACGCTTACCTACAGTGCCAATGACGTTTAAGTCTTCAACCTTGTCACCGTTTTCAAAGGCCATACGAAATTGCTGCGCATCACGGCGCACAATGACTTCAACACGAGTCGATAGCGCATTTACAACCGAAATACCTACACCGTGTAAACCACCAGAAAACTGATAATTCTTATTAGAGAACTTACCGCCGGCGTGCAGCTTGGTAAAAATAAGTTCCACCCCTGGAATACCTTCCTCAGGGTGAATATCAATCGGCATACCACGGCCATCATCGATAACCTCAAGGGAGTTATCTTCATGAAGGATGACATCTATTTTAGTGGCATGACCTGCCATTGCTTCATCGACACTGTTATCGATAACCTCTTGACCTAAATGATTAGGTCGAACCGTGTCGGTATACATACCTGGGCGGCGTTTTACGGGCTCTAATCCGTTTAAGACTTCAATTGCTTCGGCGTTATAATTTTGCTGACTCATAGTTTTTATATCTTTTATGCGCTTAGCTATGTTTTACGTGATTTTAAGAAAATCTACAATACTTGCAAAGGTTTGTTCGAAGCCGATAAAACTATGATCGCCTCCAAATTCAACGTGTTGCTTACACTGAGAATAATATTTAACCGCCTGCTGAAACGGCAGTACTTCATCGCCCGTTTGCTGTAGCAAATAAATCAATGAAGGGGTGTCTAATTGCGGCAAATATAAGCTGCGCAATGCATCCATGTGACGAGTACCAAGTTCATAGTGACTATCTTGATACGGGTTATAGTTTTCCCCTAAATAGTTATCGAGTAACTCAAATGGGCGAACCGCAGGGTTAATGACCACCGCAGGTATCGAATAACGTTGCGACAAATAGGTCGCATAAAAACCGCCTAATGAACTACCTAGTAATACAGTATCATCATTTAGCAGTTGTTCTAATTGTAAAATTGCATGTAATGGCTCATGAGTTAATCGCGGCACCTGATAATCGACATCAAATTGCGCCATGTGCTCACCAAAACGAACTGCTTTGTAAGATTGCTCAGAGCTATTAAAGCCATGAATATAAATTACTCGTTTAGCCATACTACATCCGTGCTTAACAGTAAGTTTTGTTGCTCATCAATTATTAAGTCGATGATTCGAAATGCGGGGCCTAAATCCTCTTGCTGCCACGCCATAGTGTGTTTGGTAAACTGTATTGAACTGGCAGGTGTCGCATACACACTAAGGTTACGGTAGGTTTGCGTGTACTCATGATGCACATGACCATGAAATACCCCCACACACTGCTCAGTATTAACACAGGTATTTAAAAACTGCGGGCCATTTTCTAGCATATGTTTATCTAGGTAGGCTTGAATAGGCAGCGGGTTATGATGACAAAACACCACGCTAGGTACCTGCCCTACCGCTTGGCTTAATTCATCTAAATGCGTTTGTGTTACCCAACCTGCTGGCGTCGGGCCTTTTGAGTTTGCCAACAGCAACTGCCCACCTAAAAAGGTAATGCGCTTATTGTTTAAAATTTGCGGGCTTGTAAGCTTTTCATATTCACCAAGTTCATCATGATTACCTGGCAACCAAAACACCGGACAACTCAGCGCTGAGTCAGCTATTAATTTAGCAAAAAGCTGGTAAGACTCAGTGCTGTGATCTTGTGTTAAATCACCACCAAATACCACACAATCCACATCGAGCTCAGCAATAGCCTGTAAACAGCGCCCAAAATACGCTGCCGTATTCACGCTAAAGTATTCACCCGTTGTGTCTTTTGATAAGTGGCAATCAGTGATATGGGCAACTTTCAGTGCTGTTTTATCAAAATGGTAGGCGTTACTATACCAAGCCATTATTTACATCCCAATTTAAAACTGCTCGGCCGTTTTCAACACAAGCCACCAGCCAGTCATATAAGAAGGCGTTAAGCTGATATTTTTCATCTTTTTGATGCATATTCGGATTCGGGTAAGCATAGGAAGGCTTGATGCGCTGATGAAAATCATGATGCACAATTTCAGCGACTTTCGCATCATGATACATACGTACCGTTAAATACAAAGGCTTAACCGAAGGTAAATGACCGGCTTCTTGTTTGATAGAAATATCTGTGGTGTATTTTGCTGTATCGTCAACTTTAACCGCAAAAGTGCTGTGCCCTAATTGTACCTTTCGCTCCTGACCTATGCGGCGCTCATTGGGTAATAACTTGAGCGCACGCACGTAATTATGCTCACACAAAGTTAAGTACTTAGGTAAGCTTTGAATATAACGCTGCTGGGCACTGACGTACGACAAAATAATCCCCTATGAGTTTTTCCAATCAGACAGTATACGTTGCTTATTCAGTGCTAACCACTGTAATGAGATAACTGTCGCTGCATTATCTATTTCGCCTTGTTCTAGACGCAGCATAGCTTCATCGTATGACATTACATGGGTTTTGATATCTTCATCTTCATTATCAAGGCCAAAAATACCACCTTGATACCCTGCCAGGTCAGTGCGCGCTAAATATAAATACAAACGTTCAGTGGTGCCGCCTGGGCTTGAAAGATACGACATCATAAATTCCAGCTCGTTAAGCTCAATACCGGCTTCTTCGAATGCTTCGCGCTTCGCTACATCTTCATAATCAGTACTGCCATCTGCCATGCCTGCAATACACTCAAGTAACCAAGGTGACTGCTTTGATGCGAGTGCCCCGATTCTAATTTGTTCGATTAATAAAACTTGGTCAGTCTTAGGGTCATAAGGAAGTACAGCAACAGCATGGCCGCGCTCTAAAATTTCGCGTTTAACTTCTACTGATTTACCACCAGCAAACAATGCATGATGAAAGCGGTAAGTATTAATTTTAAAGAAACCATCATAAACACGCTCAATCGGCTTTAACTCTATGTCATCATGATTAAATTGTGAGATTGCTGATATTTTCATTCACTATTTCCTTTGCGTTTTAAGTAAATGTTACGGCCAATTATATTCTGTTACACTTGGACATGCAGATTTACGTAATTTTTTTTTGGTTATTCATTAAAAAAGAGTACCATGGTCACAGTACAAAATTGTCTAAGGACTGAACGAACAATGAAAAAAACACTACTCGCTGCGCTGATCGGTTTTTCAAGCGCACTGACTGCAACAGCTAGTTATGCTGAAGACTTACTACAAGTTTACGAGATTGCGACAGCAAACGATCCTACCGTACTTAAAGCAAAAGCCCAAGCAGATGCACAAGCCTATGAGAGCGATCGCGCGTTAAGTGCACTATTACCACAAATTGGTCTAAGTCTTGGTTACCAATCAACCAAATCAGATCTTTATGAAGGTAATGATGCAACAGGTTATACAGGATATGACTACGAGCCTGATGAATTTAGCCGTGGTATTAGCTTAAGCCAAACACTGTTTGATTTAGGTGCATGGAATTCACTGGGTATTGCAGATAAACAAGCATTACAAGCAAACGCTCAGTATGATTTTGCTCGCCAAGACTTAATCGTGCGTGTAGCTGAGGGTTACTTCAACGTTTTAAGTGCAATCGATAACCTTGAGTTTGTTCAAGCAGAAAAACGTGCCATCGAGCGCCAATTACAACAAACTAAAGAGCGTTATGCCGTAGGTTTAACAGCTATCACTGACGTACACGAAGCGCAAGCTCAGTACGATAACTCTGTTGCACAAGAAATCGTTGCTAAGAACAGTGTTGAAACAGCGCGTGAGCAACTTCGCGAAATCACTGGTAAATACCACGCGAAATTAGACATGTTGAATACTGAAACGTTTTCAACTGTTGCACCTAAAAAGCAGTCAACTGACTACATTGAAATTGCAAAAGACCAAAACTTAAATCTGCAAGTTTCAAAAGTAACGGTTGATATTGCTAAAGATCAAATCGATTTAGCAAAAGCTGGTCACTATCCGAAGCTAACATTAAGCGCTTCATACGGAGACAGCCTAACTGATCTAAACAGCAACTCACACCAACCACGCGAAGACAGTGCAAGTATTGGTGTTAACTTCAGCCTACCTATTTACTCAGGTGGTGCAACAACAGCAGCGACAGATCAAGCACGCGCTTTCTATGTTGCGGCAAGTGAAGATTTAGAAGCAAGCTTACGTGCAGTAACTCGCTCGGTTATCACATCGTACAACCAAGTAGTGTCTGACATTGCTACTTATAAAGCGCTACAACAAGCTGTTGTTTCTGCTGAAAGTGCGCTTAAAGCAACTGAAGCAGGCTTTGAAGTTGGTACACGTACTATCGTAGACGTACTGATCAGCACGCAAAACCTTTACAATGCAAAAAGTAATTTAGCAAACGTTCGTTACCGCTATGTTGTTTCAACACTTCGCTTGAAACAAGCTGCTGGTACACTAACTAGCGAAGACCTTGTTGCAATTAACCAAGGTTTAAAAGAAATCTAAGCATTTCTTCTATAAAGTCCTTATCGTAAAGCCAGCCTCGTGCTGGCTTTTTTGTATTTTTATAGACATACAGTTAAACTAGCTTTTTTATTTTTAGAGATTTTTTTGTGGTTAGTTCTTCTCCTTTTAAAGCGTCTTTTTTAGGCCCTCGTTACTGGTTAACTTGGATTGGCGTGTTCTTTTTATATCTTATCTCTTGGTTACCACATAAATTACAATTAGCACTTGGAAAACTGCTTGGTCGTCTAGTACACCGTTTTATGAAACGTCGTCGCCACATCGCGGAGGTAAATATCCGTTTATGTTTTCCTGATATGCCAGAGCATGAACAACGCGAATTAGTTCGTAAAAATATGGAAAATACCGGTATTGCAATGATGGAAACCGGCATGGCTTGGTGGTGGCCCCAATGGCGAATCAATAAAGTGTTTGGTTCTGTTAAAGGCCTAGAACACTTTGAAAAAGCTCAGCAATCAGGTAAAGGTGTGCTGTTACTTGTGCCACATTTTTTACACCTAGAAATGGCGAGCCGTATTATGGGTGTAAAACACCAAGGTATTGGCTTTTATCGCCCGCATAACAACCCTTTAATGGAATATTTCACGACTAACGGTCGTCTTCGTTCTAACGAATACTTAATTGGCAAAAAAGATGTTAAAGGCTTACTGCAAGCGCTTAAAAATAAAAAGGTTTGCTACTATTTGCCAGATCAAGATTACGGCCGTAACCGCTGCGAATTTGCGCCTTTTTATGCGGTAAAAGAAGCAGCAACAACAACAGGAACGCTGTTATTTTCAAGTAGCCGTAACTGCGAAACAGTAAGCTTAACGAGCCGTCGTGATGAAGAGGGTCGCTACCATCTAGAGGTATTACCTGCACTTGAAAACTTCCCAAGTGGCGATGACCTTGCAGACGTTACCCACGTAAATCAGCGTATGGAACAAGCTATCGATTTAGCGCCTGAACAGTATATGTGGCTTCACCGTCGCTTTAAAACTCGCCCAGATAAGAATGCACCTTCTTATTACAAGTAGAGTGACATTTTGCTGTTTGTATGGTTTTATAAAGCTAATCAACAACAAGAGTATTAGAAATGTGGTTTTGGGTTAAGCATTTATCATTAGCTGTTATTTTGATTGCTGCTGCTATTTACTTTTTATTTGGTAGTGGTCCAGTAATGGACATTAAAGATACCAAAAATGCTGCAGCGCAAGGATTATCGCGCTTTTATGCGGCGCTACGTAACCAAGTAAATAACAAGAATAATGAGCGCGATAAATACGTTCTTAAATTACCTACGCCAGAAACCAGCTTAGATGTCGCACTTTTTGAACGCGAAAAGGTCGTAGAGCCTTCATCACCTAACTGGACTGGTGATATTCAACCGCGCCGATTTGAAAACGGTAACACCTTAAAAGATGTACTCTCTGACTATGCCCGTCACGAAGATATCGTACTGTACTGGTATTTAAGCAAAGACTATGTTGTAAAAGATCATTTTCGTGTTGATAGTAACTTTGTTTCAACCCTTTATCAGGTTGGCCGCGCCATCAACGATGATTTCGAAAATGAGGTTTACACCTATTTTTGCTTTAAGCAAAGAGCCGCAGTTATCACTGAGCTGCCCTCTGCTTATGTGCGCGAAAACTGCCGTCGCTTAAAAAGCTAAAACACCTGCTGCCACGCCTGACTTACTAAGTCGATGTGCTGAGTTAACTCAGCACGAGGCGCACAGCGTCCCTGCTGATTCAAACTCATTACATGATAACGTGAACGATAGGCAATATACGCAGCCACTAATTCTTGCTGCATTTGCTCAGTAATACAGCCTAAACGTGCAGCATCAGCTAAAATACGAACATTGTCGGACCAGGTCGTTAGCTCAGAGTGCTGCATAGCATTATTTAGCACCAGATACTGAGTGATAAACTCAATATCTGTGATACCGCCCCTATCTTGCTTTAAATCAAACAGATCATCATTGCCTTTAGCAAGGTGAGCACGCATTTTTTCGCGCATCTCAACGACATCAGTCTTTAGCTTCTCATTATCGCGGGCTTGGCACAAAACGTCTTTGCGGATTTGTGCAAAACGCTCTCGCAACGAATCTTGCCCATAAATCATGCGTGAACGAACCAAAGCTTGATGTTCCCAGGTCCATGCTTGAGTTTGCTGATAGTGGTAGTAACTTTCTAAATTAATAGCTAGTAAACCCGATGCCCCTTCAGGACGTAAACGAGTATCAAGCTCATACAATATGCCTGACGCAGTTCGCGTGTTGAATAGATGCATTAAACGCTGCGCAAGCTTTAAGTAAAACTGACGCGAGTCAATCGACTTATCACCATCGGTATAACTGCTGCCATCGTGGTTATGCACAAATACCAGATCTAAGTCTGAATCGTAGCCAACTTCAAAGCCGCCAGTTTTACCGTAAGCAATAACCGCAAAGCCCTTTTCTTGATCTGAGGTATTCGCTGGCCGACCAAAGCGCTCAACACATGCATGCCATGCAATATTGACCGCTTGCTCTACAATAGCCTCAGCAAGCGCAGTAAGATGATCACTTACCTTCATCACACTCAGTACACCGGTTGCATCGGCTGCTGCAATGCGTAACTGATGCGTTTGTTTAAACTGACGAAGTGCTTCCATTTGCAGCTCTAAGTCGCCATGCTCAATACGTAAGAAATACTGCCTAATTTCATCTTTGTAAGCAGATAAAGGCGTTGGTTTATAGAGCACCTGCGGATCGATCAGCTCATCAAGTAAAATTGGGTAACGAGAGATATGCTCGCCAATCCATTTACTATGGCAGCAAAGTGCCACCAGTTGATTTAAGGCACCTGGGTTTTCGTATAACAGCTCTAGGTAAGCAGTTCGTGAGATGATCTTGTTCAGCACTTGGCAGATCATGGTAAAAGCATCGCTACTGGCTTTTGTAACTGTTAGCTGTTTAAGTAAAAGGGGCATTAATTTATCGAGGATATCACGACCTCGACTGCCAATTTTCGCCTTAGTTAAGCGCGCTTTAAAATCTTCAAGCGCCGCTTGCCAGTCAAGATTCGGCTCACACATTAGGCTTACATCTGTCATTTCCCAAGCGCTAATGTACTCACTTTCACACGGATCCGCCGTTTCGCTTTCAAAGCCAATCACTTGTTCAAACTCACCATGGACTTGAGACATGGTCTGCTCAATGCTAGTTAAACACTGATCAAAATCATCTTTATTGAGCAAATAGCATAAACGCTGCTGGTTTAACTCATCATCAGGCAAAGTTTGCGTTTGCTTATCATCGAAAATCTGCAGGTATTGTTCAATTTGTCGTAAGTCTAAATAGTTTTGTGTTAATAACTCAGCTTCTTTATTCGACATCACTTGGTTGTTAACCAGCTCTTTTAAAGCAACCAGTAATGACTGAGTTTGTAGGTTAGCTTCACGGCCGCCTCGAACCATTTGCAGCGCTTGTACTACAAACTCTACTTCTCGAATACCGCCAGCACCTAATTTAATATTGTTTGTAAGGCGCTTTCGGCGCACCTCTTGGGCAATCATTTGCTTCATCTTGCGCAGCGATTCAATCACCGAAAAATCTATATAGCGGCGGTACACAAATGGCCGTAGCAATTCATAAAACTCATCCCAATAACGGTTTTCAGTACCAATTAATCGCCCTTTTAGCATGGCGTAGCGTTCCCACTCACGTCCTTGTTCTTGATAATAATCTTCCATTGCATGAAAGCTCATTACCAAAGGCCCACTTTCACCAAATGGGCGCAGGCGCATATCGACTCGAAATACTTGGCCATTTACCGTGGTTTGGTTAAGCGCCATAATTAGCTTTTGCGCCACTTTGGTATAAAACACCTGGGCTTCAATGGATCGGCGCCCCCCTTGCGTTGCAACATCGCGAGGATAAGAGAAAATTAAATCTATGTCAGATGAGTAGTTAAGCTCTCCCCCACCAAGTTTGCCCATACCTAAAACTAACATTGGCATTGCATTACCGTCATCATCAAGCGGCATACCACTGACTTTTGCGACCTGCGCAAACGCCCACTGATTAGCACTATCGATAAGCTGGTTTGCAAGGGCCGAGATATAAGCGATGCTATCGGCAATTGGGTTTGCACAGCACAAATCAAGAAAAGCCACCTTCAACCAGTACTTTTCTCGATACAAACGTAGCTTTGCCAGCGCAGCATTGTCATCCAGTTCATTGATTTCAGAATTACTTAACGGAGCTTCAACTGCACGATTAGCAAGCTCTTTATCATCAAGTAACCAGTCTTTTAAATCAGGCTGAGATTGTAAGCAGTTCCACGCAAAGTCACTTAAAGACAGCAAGTTAATAATTTTTTGTTGCTCAGTTTGCCCCTCATACAAGCTCGCGAAGCGGGTTTGGCCTAACTGATGAAGTGACTCGGGAAGCGCGTGTAAATTACTCATTAAATACTCTCTTTTAACTTGCCAATAACCGTACTAGAATGATTATCAAAGAATTATTTAGCAGGGACCTGCATGTCATATTTATCACTATCTAACACTAGTTTAGTCGCGATTGCTATTAGTTTCGCTGTAATTTGCGTCACTATAGTACTGCTACGTATTCTAACGCAAATCAAAGCAAAACAAGCGCTTAAAGAAGAGCTTGCGCAACATGATAACTTTGCCATGGGGATCAGCTTTGCCAGCGAAATTATGGTCGTTATAGCCACCATCGCTTATATATTCGATGAAATTAGCTTAAGTGCAGCCCAATCTAATCCGCTAAAAGTACTTTTACTCATTGTGCTGTTATTTGCCTTTATAAAAATAGGTCATTTAATTCATCGTAAATGGATTTTGCATCGCTTTAATGAAGAAGCAGCCATACTCAAACAAAATGTTTGCGCCGCCTTGGTCGATTCAGGCATGTTAATCGCTAACTGCATTATCGCTCTTGGCCTTTATAACTGGTGCCATACCCAAGGTTACAGCAGCTTATTGATCGCCACTGTGAGCTTTTTTGTGCTGCAAGGTATGTTTGCCCTTGATAGTAAAATTCGTGAATATCGCTTTGCAAAAGCCAACCAAGGTGCATCACTACAAAGTAACTTTAACCTTGAAAATACCTCTATTGGCATTCGCTACGCGGGTAAGTCTATCGGCCTAGCACTTGCGGGCTATGCTGGTCTTGCCAGTGCATCATTTATTAGTGGTAAGATGGTAGAAAATTTATTCACTCTAGTATCTCATTGCGGTGCAATGTGGGTATTGTTATATATTTTGAGCTACATTATAAAATATATCTCTCTACCTAATATCGACACATCGTTAGAAGTAGATCACCAAGATAACATTGGCATAGCCTGTATAGAGTTTGCCGTTTTCGGTGCAATAGGCTATTTACTAATAAGTATGTTTTCAATTTGATACGGAAGTATTTGAATCGTGAGGCATTATGCCCTTTAAAGTTAATAATTATTTATTAGTTGATATAGATGATGAGTTTAGCCGCGCATTTGCTCAGCACTACTTTGCAAATGCCGAAAATTCGACTCTAGTTGTGGCTGGCGCTAATAGCCGCCATATGGTTAAACTCATGTTTGATCAACTCGTTAAAGATTATTGCTATTGCGATTTTAGTAATGAAATTAGTGTCTCAGAACTCGCCAGCTATTTACATGAACACCACGATATTCAAGGTGTACTGATTAATCACACCGACTATCAGCTGGCGAATGATGCTCAAAAGTTTATTTATAACTCACTGCACAAAATACGTTACTTAGTGCAACAAGATGGACATAGCTTTAGTTTTACACCTTGCCCGGATGCTGCTCACATTAACCACCTTTCTTGCCAATCTGAGATTGCCGAAACCACTGCAGATGTTTTAAGTGCCAAAGACGAATTTAAATAACAAATAAATAATTGCACCTAAGCCGCTGTATACTTACCATATTGCTAAATTTATTGATAAGTGACAGCCATGCGAGTTCCACATATTTACCAACCTTCAGCGATTTCTTTAAACACCCCAGTAGCACTTGATGATGATGCAGCAGGTCATGTTGGCCGTGTATTGCGTATGCAAGTCGGTGATAAGGTTTCGATTTTTAATGGTGAAGGAGGTGAATACCTCAGTGAAATTATTGAAGTCAGCAAAAAAAATGTCGTCGTTGAGCCTCAGGAATTTGTTGATCATGATGTTGAATCGCCTTTAAAAATTCACTTGGGCCAAGGCATTTCTCGTGGCGATAAAATGGATTTCACTATTCAAAAATCTGTTGAACTGGGTATCACAGAAATCACCCCAATTTTTAGCCAACGTTGTGGCGTAAAACTAAGTGGCGATCGCCTTGCTAAAAAACATCAACAATGGCAAAAAATTGCAATTGCCGCTGCAGAGCAATCAGGCCGTAATTTTGTGCCTGTTGTACACCCTCCTATCAATATAAAAGAGTGGCTAGAACAAGCAAGTGAGGCGATTAAACTTACTTTGCACCCGCGTGCTGAGCACAGTATTAAAACTATTCAAGTACCAAACGAAGGAGTGCGCTTTTTAGTCGGCCCAGAAGGTGGATTTACCGATGCAGAAATTGACATTGCTAAACAGCAAAACTTTGTTGATATTCGCTTAGGCCCACGTGTTCTAAGAACAGAAACAGCCGCTCTGACGGTATTGAGCGCTTTACAATTACAGTTTGGCGATTTAGCGAATTGAAAACCGTAAAAATACCCATATATCAAAGTAACAAAACATAGTATGGCATACGATTCTAAGGCAAAAATATGGCAATTAAGCTAGGCATAATCTCTGATCCAATTAGTGGCTTTAATATTAAAAAAGACACTGGCTTTGCAATGATGATGGAAGCGCAACAGCGCGGTTACGAAATTTACTACATGGAAATGGATGACCTTTCTCTACGTCAAGGTCAAGGCTTTGCAACAGCCGCCAAAGCCCGTGTGTTTGATGATGTAAATCACTGGTATGAATTAGAAGAAAAAGCCACCATTGCTTTAGCAGATTTAGACGTTATTTTAATGCGTAAAGATCCGCCTTTTGATACTGAGTACATCTACGCTACCTATATTTTAGAGCGTGCTGAGCAAGCTGGCACGCTTATAATCAATAAGCCGCAAAGCTTACGCGATGCTAACGAAAAGCTATTCACAGCTTGGTTTAGCGAACATACGCCAGATACCCTAGTAACACGTAGCCAAGCAGACATTCGTGCATTTTTAGCTGAGCATAAAGATATTATTTTAAAACCGCTAGATGGTATGGGTGGTGCATCTATCTTTAGAGTTAAAGAAGATGATGCCAATATTGGTGTGATCTGCGAAACGCTAACCGAACATGGTAGTCGTTTTGCAATGGCACAAAACTATATTCCTGAAATCAAGCAAGGCGATAAACGCGTACTTGTGGTTGATGGTGAAGTAATGCCGTATTGCCTAGCTCGTATCCCACAAAATGGCGAAACGCGCGGTAACTTGGCAGCAGGTGGTAGAGGTGAAGCACGCCCGATTAGCGATTCAGACCGTAAAATTGCAGAGGCTGTAGCACCTACGCTGAAAGAAAAAGGCCTTATTTTTGTTGGTCTAGATATCATTGGCGACCGTTTAACTGAAATCAATGTCACTGCGCCAACGTGTGTAAAAGAGATTGAAGCCGCTTATGACATTTCAATCACTGGTCACTTATTTGATGCCATTGAAAGAAAACTGAGCCATACTTAAATTAAACAACAAAAGGGGCGACCTATGCAGTCATTAGAGAATCACTTCTTAATCGCAATGCCGAGCATGCAAGACCCTTTTTTTAAGCGTGCTGTCACTTACATTTGTGAGCATAATCAAGATGGTGCGATGGGCTTGGTAATTAACCAGCCTATCAATATCACCGTGGGCGAGCTACTCGATAAAATCGAAATTGATAACGACAAAAGCAAGCAAGCTGCAGGTTTAGCTGTGTACGCAGGCGGACCTGTAAAAACCGATCGTGGATTTGTTTTGCACTCACCAAAACCAGGTTATGCAGCGAGTCAAAAACTTAGTAGTGATATTATGATCACTACTTCAAAAGATGTGTTAGCAAGCCTAACCACGAGTGAAGCACCTGAACAATTTATTATCACACTGGGTTATGCTGGTTGGGATCAAGGACAGCTAGAGCAAGAACTGCTAGAGAATTCATGGTTAATTATCAAAGCAGATCCTGAGATCATCTTTAACACACCCGTTGAAAAACGCTGGGAAAAAGCCGTTTCTATGCTGGGTTTTGATATCGGGCAATTAAGCTCTGAAGCTGGCCACGCTTAACATTTATAAATTTTAAGACTATGACAAAACGAACTTTTAAGCCACTCGGTGAACGCACCGTAATGGGTTTTGACTTTGGCACCAAAAGTATTGGTATTGCCATTGGTCAAGAACTCACTGGAACAGCATCAAGCTTACAAGCTGTAAAAGCGAGAGATGGGATCCCTGATTGGCAACTTATTAAAAAACAGGTGGATGAGTGGCAACCAGATTTAATGGTGGTTGGTTTACCGCTTAATATGGACGGCACCAATCAAGAAGTTACCTTTAAAGCCAAGAAGTTCGCTAACCGCTTACATAACCACTTTGCTATACCGGTTGAAACGCAGGACGAACGACTAACAACAGCAGATGCCAAAGCCCGTTTATTTGAACAAGGTGGCTACCGAAACCTTGGTAAAGGTAATGTTGATAATATGTCAGCGGTGATCATCTTAGAAAGCTTTTTTGAGCAGTTTTATGGCGACTAAGGCGCTTTATTAATCACCGTATAGTTGTTTAAATCTGGAATGAAGCCTGCCTCTCGGTAGGCTTTTTCAATTGCGCCTGTTTTACGAAGCTGCGCAAGCCCTTTTTGAATTGCAACAAAGGCCGCTTTTCCATCGGGGTGACTCTTCGAAATAATAAAATGACGGCTATCATTAAGCTGGAGCACTAGGTTTGGCACAGCTACCAGTTCAATGTTTTCTAATGTGTAGCGATTATTGAGGCTAGGCATTAAGGGCATCATCATAAAATCAACCCACTGCATCGATACAGTGCGGACTTGCCCAAGCCACTCATCTTCTCTGAGCAACTCTTTTAAGGGCAGAGCAGATAACGTTTGCCAATCGGTTTGCCAGCGTGGCGTTGACACTGCGGTTAATTGTTTAAAGTCAGCAAGCTGTTTTACTTGCTGCACTTTCTTATTGTTCGGTGAAGTAAATATGCCCGCGTAATACTCACCATTTCGAATCACAGGGTCAGAGATATATACCGACTCAACTAGCTGCTTTGCATCAACAGACCAAACACTATCGAAGCTTAATAGTAGCTGGCCATCTTCTAACAGCTTGGTATTGCGATAATTAACATTACCTTTGTGATAACGAAATGGCTTGGTAAAACCGCCTAAACTCAGTGCTTGTTGAGCTATGATCATATCGACCACATCACGGCGAATGTAAGCACCACTAAAGTCTTTAACTTCAAGAGGTTTGCGACCATTCAAAAAGCGACTGTAATCGTCATAAACATCATCGCGAATAAAAATAACCACACTTTTATTATCATTGCCATATACCTGAAAGGTACTCAGCAATAAAAATAACCAACCGATTAAATTTACTCGCAAACACATTTATTCGTCACTCTTTCCATCAAGACCATCGATAGTCACGCCTTGTAAGAAGCCCGCACCACTTTGTTCATTGTTTTGCAGCTTAATCATTAGGCGTAAGTCATTTGGCGAGTCAGCATGGTGTAACGCATCAGCGTAGTTAATACGGCGCTGTTTATAAAGCTCAAATAAGGCTTGATCAAAGGTTTGCATGCCCATTTCTTTCGATTTAGCCATGGTTTCTTTGATAGAGCCAATATCACCACGCTTGATGAGCTCTGCCACCATAGGTGAATTAAGCAAAATCTCGATAGCAGCAACACGCCCTTCCCCATCGGAAGTTGGCACCAACTGCTGCGCAACAATGGCGCGAAGGTTAAGTGCTAAGTCGTACTTTAACTTATCGTGCTTTTCTTTTGGCACTAAGTGCATGATACGGTCAATGGCTTGGTTGGCATTATTCGCATGCAGTGTCGCCACACACAAGTGACCCGTTTCGGCAAAGCTGAGTGCGTATTCCATGGTTTCTTGTGAACGGATCTCACCAATTAAGATCACATCAGGTGCTTGACGTAACGAGCTTTTTAGAGCTGATTCAAAGCTTTCAGTATCCAAACCAACTTCACGTTGGGTAATGATGCTTTTACGATGCTCGTGAACAAATTCGATAGGATCTTCAATGGTAAGAATATGACCACGCTGATTGCGGTTACGATAACCTAACAGCGCAGCAAGCGAGGTTGACTTACCTGTGCCGGTACCACCTACAAACAGCACTAAACCACGTTTTGCCATAATCACGTCTGTTAATGTTGATGGCAAACCTAGTTCGTTGACATCTGGGATTTGCGTTACGATACGGCGAATAACCATACCCGCTCTATCACGCTGCCAAAAGGCAGAAACACGGAAACGGCCTTCATCAGTTGCAATTGCAAAGTTACATTCTTTACTGTCATGAAATTCTTTGCGCTGTTTGTCGTTCATTGCTGACTCGACCAAAGCGAGTGAATCCTCATCAGAGAGTTTTTCATCGCTTAAAGGTATTAATTCACCGTTTACTTTTGCACTGACAGGCAGCTGGCTCGAAACAAACAAGTCTGAGCCTTTTTTGTCGATCATAACTTGTAAAAAATGATTTAAAGGTAAAGACATTTTAAATAGCTCCGTTAACCACCAAATTGGGTTTTATCTTGCGCTTTAGCTCGCGCATCATTGGTTGTAATAATGCCGTAGTTAACTAAGTTTGCTAAACATTGATCCATGGTCTGCATACCATGCGATGCACCGGTTTGAATTGATGAATACATTTGTGCAATTTTATCTTCACGGATCAGATTTCGGATTGCAGGAATACCTATCATGATCTCGTGAGCTGCAACTCGGCCACCGCCCACTTTTTTAAGTAAAGTTTGCGAGATTACGGCACGTAATGATTCTGACAACATTGAACGTACCATGTCTTTTTCTTCACCTGGGAATACGTCAATGATACGGTCGATAGTTTTAGGTGCAGAGGTAGTATGCAAGGTACCAAACACCAAGTGACCTGTTTCTGCCGCAGTCATCGCTAAGCGAATTGTTTCAAGGTCACGCAGCTCACCCACTAAGATTACATCCGGATCTTCACGTAGTGCACTTCTAAGCGCATTAGAGAAGCTATGCGTATCGCGGTGTACTTCACGCTGGTTAATAAGGCTCAGTTTATTCTCGTGTACGAATTCGATTGGATCTTCGATAGTTAAAATATGGTGATGCTTATTTTGGTTAATATAATCAACCATCGCCGCTAATGTGGTTGATTTACCAGAACCCGTTGGCCCGGTGACTAGCACCAAACCACGTGGATTATCGGAAATAGTTTTAAAAATATCAGGCGCACCTAAATCATCCAGCGTTAAAACATCACTTGGGATAGTACGAAACACCGCCGCAGGGCCACGGTTTGAATTAAATGCGTTAACACGAAAACGCGCAAGGTTTGGTACTTCGAAAGAAAAATCCACTTCGAGATTTTGTTCGTAGTCCTTACGCTGATTATCGTTCATAATATCGTATACCAGACTATTTACATCTTTTTGTTCTAATGCTGGAATATTAATACGACGCACATCACCATCAACACGTATCATAGGTGATACGCCTGATGACAAGTGTAAATCCGAGGCTTTGTGTTGCACACTAAAGGCCAATAATTCGGTAATATCCATTTATGACTCCACAACCAACTGATAATTATATGGTTACAATAGCAGAACGACTTACATCCGCCTACGCAAGAATTGCTCAAGCTGCAAAAAATAATCACCGCGATGAGCAATCAATCAACCTATTGGCTGTTTCAAAAACAAAACCTGCCGACGATATTATTGCTGCCTATAAGCATGGTCAACGCCAGTTTGGCGAATCATACGTTCAAGAAGCGGTAACAAAAGTCACAGCATTGGCTGATTATAAAGACATTGTTTGGCACTTTATCGGCCCTATTCAATCAAATAAAAGTGCCCAAGTAGCCACGCATTTTGATTGGGTGCAAAGCGTTGACCGCACTAAAATTGCAAAACGTCTTAACGAGCAACGACCAGCCGACAAAGCCCCGCTCAATGTATTAATTCAAGTTAATATTAGTTTAGAAGAGGCTAAGTCAGGCTGCCACCCAGACGAGCTAATGGCATTGGCCGAATTCGTCAATCAATGTCCTAATTTATGCCTGCGCGGTGTGATGGCGATTCCTGCCAAAACCGACGATGCCCAGCTACAATTACAATATTTTGAGCAATTAAGCGCTTGCTTTGATAAACTAAAGGCCCAATATCCCCAAGTAGACACCTTGTCGATGGGTATGAGTAACGATGTTGAAGCGGCGATTGCAGCAGGTTCAACCATGGTACGCATTGGCACGGATATATTTGGCCAACGAAATTAAAAGGTGATAACAGACATATGTCAGACAAAAAAATCGCATTTATAGGCACGGGTAACATGAGCTACGCCATCATTGGCGGCATGGTAAAGAACGGTTTTGCAGCAAAAAACATCATTGCAACCAATCGCAACCAAGAAAAATTAGCTAAGGTTGCTGCTGATTTCGGGGTGCAAACTACCGCGGATAACAACGCGGCACTTCGCGATGCAGATGTGATTGTCTTATCTGTTAAACCGCAAATGATGGGCGATCTTTGCCAATCATTCCAAGATTCAGGCGTTGATTTTAGCGACAAGCTATTTATTTCAGTGGCAGCAGGCCTTACCGTTAGCCGTTTACGTGAAATGCTAGGTCAAGATGTGAAAATGGTGCGTTGTATGCCAAATACACCATCATTACTAGGTCGTGGTGTTTCAGGTCTTTATGGCGCTGGCGAAACCGCTGAAGAGCACGAGTTTGTACAACAAGTTTTTGAGTGTACAGGCATTGTTGTTTGGGTTGAGCAAGAATCACAAATCAACGACATCATCGCTGTTACGGGCTCATCACCTGCTTACTTCTTCTTATTTATGGAAGCTATCGAAGAAAAAGCGAAAGCACTTGGCTTTAGTGATGAAGATGCGCGCCGTTTAGTACAGCAAACAGCACTGGGTGCCGCCGAAATGGCACTGTCGCAACCAGACATCAGCATTTCTCAGCTACGTGCAAACGTAACCTCTAAAGGGGGTACGACTCACGAAGCTGTTGAGCACCTTAAATCACAAGGTTTAGTCGGCACTGTTGCAGATGCAATGGATGCCTGTATTGCTCGCGCTGAAGCGATGGAAAAAGAACTTTAAGCTTACTTTTTGAAGGTAAAACTATGCAAGCCATGCACTTTTTAGTTGGGATTATTTTTGATCTCTTTTTAATGGTGGTCCTTTTACGCTTTTGGTTACAAGCGGCAAAAGCTGACTTTTACAACCCTATGAGCCAGTTTGTGGTAAAAGCCACTTCGTTCGCAGTGAACCCACTTCGTAAAATCATCCCAGGAGTGGGTGGCTTTGATATTGCCTCGTTAGTGCTTGCTTATTTAGTTGCTGTAGCAAAACTCAGTGTTATTTTTCTGATGTTTTATAATGCTTGGGCTCCAGGTCCGGTATTTATTCAAGCGTTAATTACGGTAGTTAAAGAAGGCCTAAACTTACTATTTTGGGTATTAATTATTCGTGCTTTACTGAGCTGGGTAAGCCAAGGCTACAACCCTATTGAGGCTGTATTCCACCAGCTAACTGAGCCGATGTTGCGCCCTATCCGTAAGATTATCCCACCACTAGGTGGTCTAGACCTATCAATCTTAGTGTTGATTATTGGTCTACAGTTTTTACAGTTTTTAGTAATGGATTTAATTGGCTAAGCGTTAAACGTGAAGCAGTAAGGGGCCGAAAGGCCTCTTTTGTTAAGTGAGATATACCATGAAGCAATTTATTTATTTTTCTTTGATTGTATTGAGTTTATTTACAACCTTTGCCAAAGCTGATGAGCAAGCAGGCGCCCAGTACAAGATTCTTGGCCCTTGGGAAGTTCATTACATTGCATTTCCATCGACTTTTATTCAGCCAAACATTGCTAAAAACTATGATTTAGAGCGTAGCCCTAGCAAAGGGATTATTAATATTTCGGTATTAAAAAACAGCGATAAAACAGCGCAGACTGCAACTTTAACTGGCACTGCACGTAACCTACTTGGTAATAAAAAACAGCTTACATTTAAAGAAGTTGTGGAAGGCGATGCGATTTATTACCTCGCGCAAATCGATTACAGCAACGAAGAAATTTACCGTTTTGATATCGAAATTAATCAAAATGGCAAAGTACAAACGTTGAAGTTTCAGCAAAAATTTTACGTAGATTAATTAACCTATGAACAACACCTTGGTTTTAGCCACGGGTAACCCTGGCAAAGTAAAAGAGCTGGCAAGTATGCTCAGCCCACTTAATATTAACGTGGTTCCACAAAGCGATTTTCAAGTGCCAGACGTGCCAGAAACAGGCACCACATTTGTTGAAAACGCCATTATTAAAGCGCGCCATGCAGCAAAGATCACAGGCATGCCTGCGATTGCTGATGACTCTGGCCTTGAAGTAGACGGCCTAAATGGAGCACCTGGTGTGTACTCTGCACGTTTTGCCGGAGCGGGTGCCAGCGATCAAGATAATATCGACAAGCTACTAAAAGAGCTTGCTGATAACCCAGTTCGCAGTGCGCGTTTTTGGTGTGTGTTAGTATTAATGCGCCACGCCGACGACCCTACACCACTTATTTGTAGTGCCAGTTGGGAAGGTGAAATCACCTATAGCCAAGATGGTCAGGGTGGTTTTGGTTATGATCCTGTTTTTTACGTACCGTCTGAGCAATGCACGAGCGCCCAGTTAACTAAGGAGCAAAAAAATGCCCTTAGCCATCGCGGCCAAGCTTTAAAACAACTACTTGCGCAATTGCAGCAAAAAGGCGGCCTGTGAGTTTACCGCCTTTAAGTTTATATGTGCACGTGCCTTGGTGCGTGCAAAAGTGCCCATACTGTGACTTTAATAGCCATGGCCAAAAAGGCACGATCCCCGAAAAAGAATACGTTCAGCATCTTATTGATGATCTCAAGGCCGATTTGCACTTAGTGCAAGGGCGTAAAATCCATAGCATCTTTATTGGCGGCGGCACCCCAAGCTTATTAACTGGTGACGCTTATACTCGCCTACTTGGTGAAGTCGACAGATTAATTGGCCTAACTGATGACTGTGAAATTACCCTAGAGGCAAACCCTGGTACTGTCGAAACAGGTCGCTTTAAAGAATATGTTGCCGCTGGCATCAATCGTATTTCGATTGGCGTGCAAAGCATGCAAAACGACAAGCTAAAAGCCCTTGGCCGTATTCATGGTGCTGATGAAGCAAGTTATGCGGCTAAACAGGCGCATCAAGCTGGGCTAAACAGCTTTAACCTTGATTTAATGCATGGCTTACCAGGGCAATCTGTTGCAGACGCCTTAAGCGACCTTGAAAAAATTATCGCCCTAAATCCACCTCATATCTCGTGGTATCAGCTAACAATTGAGCCAAATACTCAGTTTGCTTCTAAGCCACCGACCTTACCTCATGACGACACCCTTTGGGATATTCAAGAACAAGGTCAAGCGTTACTCGCAGCAGCAGGTTATGAGCAATACGAGATCTCAGGCTACGCGAAGCCCGGTTACCAATGCCGTCATAACTTGAATTATTGGCGATTTGGCGATTATCTCGGTATCGGCTGCGGTGCCCATGGTAAAATTACTGATGAAAATAAAGTCATCACCCGTACGGTGAAAGTAAAACACCCACGAGGTTATATGGATCTTGCCAAACCGTATTTATACGAACAATGGCAAGTAGCAGAAGACGACTTAGCTTTTGAATTCTTTATGAATCGTTTTCGTTTAGTTGAACCCTGCCCCAAAGCTGATTTACCTTTGCTTACAAGTTTGTCACTGCAAAGTCAGGAACAAGCCTTGACTGATGCAATTGCAAAAGGCTTACTAATTGATGATAAAGATAACTGGCAGGTAAGCCAAAAAGGCCATCGCTTTTTAAATGACCTGCTAGAATTATTCGTTTAAGAATTATAATTAAATTTCTAACAACTACAAAGGAACGATAATGCGTAAACTGACCTTCATCGCTGCGGCGGTAAGTGTTGCATTACTTGGCGGCTGCCAACAAATGCAAGAGCAACCGAAGCCTGCACCAAGTGTACAAAGCCAACCTGTACAAAGTGAAATCGATAAAGCTAATGCCTTCTTCGAAGATACTTTTAACCGTGATGTAATGAAAAGCCCGATCTATCAAACATACATGGGCATCAAAAAAGATTACGACAAATGGGATGATGGCAGCGAAGAGCGCGTTTTAGAAGACTTTGAACAAACTAAAGCTGACCTAGTTGCGCTTAACGCAATTAACCGTGACCTATTAGATGACGCAACAAAAGTAAGCTACGACCTTAAAAAGCAAGATTTAGAAAACGAAATTGCTGATTTCAAATGGCGTCATTACAACTACCCTGTGAACCAAATGTTTGGTGTTCACTCGATGATCCCTGCGTTTTTAATCAACCAACATCAAATTGCCGATGTATCTGATGCTAAAGCGTATATCTCACGTTTAAATGGTGTTACAACGGTTATTGATCAGCTAATCAAAGACCTTGAAGTACGTGCAGATAAAGGCATTATCGCGCCTAAGTTTGTTTTCCCACACGTGATTGATTCAAGCAATAATATCTTACGCGGCGCCCCATTCCATGACGGTGAAGACTCAACGTTACTAGCTGACTTTAAACGCAAAGTTAATGCGTTAGAGATTGCCGATAGCGAAAAATCAGCACTTATCAGCGATGCTGAAAAAGCCCTAAAAGCAGCAGTAAAGCCTTCTTACACTAAGCTAATTAACTTCTTAGCTCAGTTAGAAAAACGCGCTGATGACCGCGATGGTGCTTGGAAATTCCCTGATGGTGAAGCGTTCTACAATAATGCTTTAGCACGTACCACAACGACTGATTTAACAGCAAAAGAAATCCACACAATCGGTTTAGCTGAAGTCGCGCGTATTCACGACGAAATGCGTGAAATTAAGGACAAAGTAGGCTTTAAAGGTGACCTTAAAGCATTCATGCAATTCATGAAAACTGATAAGCAGTTCTACTACCCTAACACCGCTGAAGGTAAACAACGTTATCTTGATGAAGCAACAGCGCTTATCGATAACATGAAATCTCGCCTAGACGAGCTATTCATTGTTAAGCCAAAAGCTGACCTTAAAGTTAAAGCTGTTGAAGCATTCCGTGAAAAAGCAGCAGGTAAAGCGTTCTACCAACAACCTGCGCCAGATGGTTCACGCCCAGGTATTTATTACGCAAACCTTTACGACATGGAAGCAATGCCAACATACCAAATGGAAGCACTTGCATACCACGAAGGTATTCCTGGTCACCACATGCAAATTGCTATCGCGCAAGAGCTTGAAGGCGTACCTAAGTTCCGTAAATTTGGCGGCTACACAGCGTATGTTGAAGGTTGGGGTTTATACTCTGAGCTAGTACCAAAAGAAATGGGCTTATACGAAGACCCATATTCAGATTTTGGTCGTCTTGCGATGGAATTATGGCGTGCATGTCGCCTAGTAGTAGATACAGGTATCCACGCTATGAAGTGGACACGTCAAGAAGGTATCGACTACTACGTAAATAACACACCAAATGCGACGTCTGATGGCGTTAAAATGGTTGAGCGTCACATTGTAATGCCTTCACAAGCAACGGCATACAAAGTAGGCATGCTGAAAATTTTAGAGCTTCGTGAAGCGGCTAAAGAAAAACTAGGCGATAAATTCGATATTCGTGAATTCCACGATGTAGTACTTAAAAATGGTGCAGTACCGTTAAATGTACTAGAGAAGTTTGTTGACCAATGGGTTGCTAAAAAACAAGCAGCTTAAGCAATAAAGACTTGAAAAAGGCCGCTCAGCGGCCTTTTTTATTTATTTAAACAACTAGTTGAGCTATAAATGTATAAATAATAAAAAACGAGTATCTCCATGCAAAGCGCGATTGAGCAATTGAACAGCCGGCTTCAACATCATCAGTTAAAAGAACTCATTGCCGATTACCAAAATTTATCGGGAGTTTTGCAAGCGGCACAATTACAACATATCTATCAATTAGCTTGCAGTAGTGAAGTTAAATACTTGTTTTTACAAAATGTGGCAGCGCATTTACTCGAAGCAAGCCCGCTGCCAAGTGAAGCTGTAGCCTTAATTGATGATATCGATAAACTGAGCTTTTTCACGCCTGGTCTTAAATTTCAAAATGCTTTTTGTGTAACAGACAATCAGGGCAATACCTTACTACATCATTTATTTACGCAGTGTCAGGCTGATAACCTACCCTTTAATTACTTGCGTTCGTTAATGTTATTTGAAAGCAATGAAAGCTTAGGCATAGCATTAAAAACATTAAATAAGCAGCAGCTCACTCCTATTGGTTGCTTTATAGCGCTAAACAGCACGACTCAAATGCTAGCCAAACATGAGTTCTCTGCATTATTAGCCATGATGGAAGTCGACCAAAGCCACAGCCCAAGCGCAGTCAGCGCCTTGGTAAATACCCTTAAGCAATTTTATGGTGCCAATCAACCAAAGAGTAGCGACAGTAAAGTGCTGCTTTGCGCGGCCTATTTGCAAGTGCCAACGGCGCAGTTATTAAACGCGCTCAATCAATAACTTCATGAATAAGGATGTTGTTAAAGCGTTTTTATCGCTCAGTAGTTTTACCGCCCTTAACCATGGTAGCCGTATTGTGCTTACCTTGTGCCTTGCAAGGTTATTAAGTACTGATGAGTTTGGTACTTTCGCGGCGTTACTCGCACTGTGTGAAATTCTGTTATTACCCGCGAGTATGGGTTTTGCATCATCTTTAATGCGTATTAGCTACCCGCTCTACAAAGCTCAGCAACATGATTTACTACGTGGCTTAAAACATGTTTATTTAGCGGCATCGTGTTTATTCGGGGTGATTTTTGTCGCTGCTGTGGTAATTAGCTTTCAAGCTATTTCACCGCACCAAAGCGCTCAAGAGCATGTGGTCTATTTACTATTACTGGTGCCGATTGGCGCCATTATGCAAAGCCAATCGGCCTTTTTAGTGGCTTTGAATAAACCAAAAATTGGCCTAATAACGCAGCAGTGTATTTTTGAATTGCTAACAGCTGGGTTTTGCTTTTTCGTGTACTTGATACGTGGCGACTTATCGTTAGTCGAGATTTGTATCTTGTTGTTTTGTAGCATCTTGTGCGTAGTCATTTATCAATATTGGTTAATCAAAAAAATGATCGTCGCAAGCACTGCCCGCTACCAAACCAAGCAATGGTGTAAAGACTCCTTGATCATGCTCGCCAGTGGCGCAGGCACCGTGTTGGTAGCAAAACTCGATGTATTACTGGTGCATCACTGGTTTGGTGCACAAGGCGTGAGTATCTTCTTTCCTGCGGTAGTGATCGCTGGCTTACTGACTATTTTAGGCAATGCCGCCAACCAATATTTAAAACCCATTTTAATGGCAGATGAAACGACCGAGCAGCAACTTAGCGAATTAATGAAAGTGGTATGGCGTTTTAACTTTGCCGCTATTTTGCTACTTGCCCTGCTCGCAAAGCCACTACTCACTCTCTATGGCGAAAGCCAATTGCAGGAAGGGTTTTGGATTTTAATGCTGCTGTTACTCGGGCAGCTGTTATTACCAGCAAGAATCTTAGCCAGTAGCATGATCAAGTTAAAAGGCAACCCGCTTATTAACTTGTACGTATTACTAGGCGCAACCAGTGTCACGGTTTTAATGGCAGTACTGTTAAAAGATCAGTTTGGCTTATTGGGGGTGGCTGTGGCATTTAGTGGTGGCTTTATGCTCGGTGCGCTTTGCCGCATGGTGATTGTATGCATACGCATGCGGCTGCCTTTATCTGTGGTATTGGGTTTAGTCAGATAGATAATATTCAACACTGGTAACAACACGCACTTTTTTCAGCTGAGGTGTGTTTGAATCTCTATCAGAAATTGAAAACTGCCCCTGACGCGCTGTTTTAATTTTACCTAATTTAGATTGTGAATCTTTGGCAAATTTCATTGCCACTTCACGGGCTTTTTCGGTTGCTTCTTGAATCATATTTGGCTTAATTTCATTTAAGCCATTAAATAAATATTGAATACGCGTTTCGTAATTGTCTTGTACTATCGCAATGCCTTGCTTGGCTAACTGGCTTACAGCGCCTAACGCATGTTGCACTTTTTCGATGTCATTTGAATAAACAATGACATTATTACGGGCAATATAACGAAACTGCTGATTCTCGCCGCCATATTCGCGGGCTTGTTTATCAATAATTGACTGACTACCAAGACTAATTTCTTCATCACTAAAGCCATGTAGCTTTAAAAAGGCGACGACTGCATCACTTTTCTCTTCAACCCGGCCAACTAGTTTTTCAAGGTTGTTATCGGCATCAGAAAACTGTAACGGCCATATAACAGTGTCTGCTGGCACTTCCATTTCAGCTAACCCTTTAACGTGAACAGTGCGCTCCATGCCTTTCACATCAAGGGCTGCACTTTTCAAAATAAAACCTAATCCAAGCAAACCAACCGCCAATGCACACGCTGCAATAACGATATTAAATGGTTGCGCTTTATTCATGCTTTTCTCCTTGATGTAGGTCACTGTTTTTGACTCGAAAAGTAATTATAAACAGGTTATCTTATGAGTATAACTTTTAATACTTTAGAAGCGTGTCGGTTCTAGTTTGGGTGTATTAAACTTAACAGACCCTGAAGTTTTAACAAACAGCGCAAGCGAAGGAAACAGCATGAGCGTTAAACGTATTAGCCAATTTTTTAACCCTAAATCAGTCGCGGTCATTGGCGCCTCAAATTCTCCTAATCGAGCGGGGTTTGTGGTTATGCGCAACCTTTTACAAGGGGGCTTTAAAGGCCCAATCATGCCTGTTAGTTTAAATCACAGCGCTGTACACGGCGTACTAGCCTATCCGAGCATTGCTGCACTTCCAAAAGTACCTGACCTTGCGGTTATTTGTACTAATAAAAACACCTTAATCAACATCATTAACGAGCTTGGGGAGCTTGGCTGTAAACATGCAGTGGTGATTGCGGCGGGCTTAAACGCCGACCAAAAGCACGCATTAAAAAAAGCTGCTGCTGAGGCAAATGTCTCTTTACTTGGGCCTAATTGTTTGGGCTTGCTTATTCCTCACATTGGCTTAAATGCTAGTTTTTCGCACACAGTTGCAAGCCCCGGAAAGCTCGCCTTTGTATCGCAATCAGCGGCGGTTTGCTCAACCATTCTTGATTGGGCGAAAAATAAAGAGATTGGTTTTTCATATTTTGTGTCTGTGGGTGATTGCCTTGATATCGACTTTGATGAGTTACTCGACTTTTTAGGCCGCGATGCAAAAACCAAGGCTATTTTGTTGTATATCGATAATATAGAAGATATTCGTAGCTTTATTTCTGCAGCGCGAGCCGCTGCGTTTAGTAAACCCGTCATTGCCATTAAAACCGGTAAAACCAGTGCCGGAGCCCTTGCTGCAGAAATACACACTGGTGGCAAACAAAGCTCAGATGCGGTCTATGATGCGCTATTCCAGCGAGCGGGTATGCTAAGGGTAAATGACTTACGGGAGCTTTTTGCTGCGACACAAACACTGGCAATGCACCCCAAACTACTTAAAGTCGAACAGCTGACTATTTTAACCAATGGCGGCGGCCCAGGTGTAATGGCGGTTGATACGCTTTTGCAAAGCTCAGGGAAACTGGCAGAGCTTAGCGACGAGACCAGAGCAGCGCTGAATAAAGTGATCCCACAATCAGAAATGACCTCGAATCCGGTGGATATTTTTGGTGACTCAGCGCCAAGACGCTACCAACAAGCGTTAGAAATTTTGCTGCAAGCCAAAGAAGTCAAAAACCTGCTGATCATTCATACCCCTTCTGCGCTTGCACCGAGTGAAGACTATGCTGAGATCATTGTTGAAACCTTAGAAAAAATCCCGAAGATGGCTCGCCCTTATGTTATGACAAACTTTATGGGTGAAGATGCCGCGTATGCTGCGCGAAAGGTCTGCGCTAATAATGCCATTCCGACCTACCGTACACCTGAAGGTGCGGTTGGTGCGTTTATGCACTTGGTAAGTTATCGCCGTAACCAAAAGCATTTAACGCAAACGCCAGAATCAAACACCGATGATGCAAAAATAAATAAAGACGCAGCACGCAATGTCGTAAATGAGTTTTTAGCCGAAGAGCAAAGCTATTTATCAACCCATGAAGCAAGCCAAATACTCACTCATTATGGTATTGATTGTATTCAAACTGAGGTTGCTTACACACCAACAGAAGCCAAAGAACAAGCCATTGAGCTGGGTTTTCCGGTAGCGTTAAAACTAATTAGCCCAAGTATTCCTTCTAAATCAGAAGTCGGTGGTGTGGTCCTTAATTTAAATGATGCGCAAGAAGTTGAGCAAACAGCTTTTGCCATGTTGCTACGAATCAAAAACACCTACCCTGACGCCCATATTGAAGGCTTTTCATTGCAAAAGATGGCGCCGCGAGCAGGTGCTAATGAGCTACGAATCGCTATTAAAACAGAGCCGAACTTTGGCCCAGTGATCTTGCTTGGTGAAGCAGGCACCGGACTTGAATTCGCTCAAGCTGCAGTGGCATTACCGCCACTGAATATGAACTTGGCAAAATACCTGATTGCTGCGGCGCACGATAAAGGCGTACTTAAAGACCGCGTACTACCAGAAAAGGTCGATAAATACCGTTTATGCGCCCTACTCACCCGCATCTCGCAGCTTGTTATCGACCAACCTGACATTACCAGTGTTGAGTTAAACCCTATTTTAGCCAGCAATGGGCAGTTTTTGGTCCTTGATGCGACTATCGGCCTTAGCCGTTATAAAGCAAAAGCGAACCGTAAACGCTTGTGTATTCGCCCCTACCCGATTGAATTGGTTAAAGAAGTAACACTTAAAAACAATACCCAAGCACAGCTAAGACCAATTAAACCGGAAGATGAGCAAGCTCACTTAGAGTTTGATCAATCATTGAGTAAAGAAGACAGATATAAGCGTTTTTTCGGTGAATTACCGCAATTTAACCATGATCAGCTTGCGAAAATGACGCAAATTGATTATGACCGAGAAATGGCGTTTATTGTTAGCCAAGAGCAAAATGGCTCAGCCTGTACATTAGGGGTGTCTCGTGTATTGATGGATCCAGACAAGCTCGATGCTGAGTTTGCAATTGTGGTGCGCTCTGATTGCCAAGGTTTAGGACTTGGCACAATATTAATGAATGCGGCGATAGAGCATTGTAAGAACCAAGGCGTAAAACAAATTGCTGGTATTACCTTGCCAGAAAACACCGGCATGATTGAACTGGCACGAAAACTCGGGTTTAAGATCACCCGCGACTTTGAAGAAGGCAGCATTAATATGGTGCTAAAACTTAACTAAAACTGGATCATTATTTTGCATCGTTTAAGAAATTACACTGCACGAGTTTTTGAAGGTAACGGTAAATATCGACGTATAGGACGCGCTCTCGACGTATTTTTAATGTCGTTGATCATGATTAATGTGGTGGCGATTGTGTTGGAGTCGGTTGGCCCTTTAGCAAAGCAATATCATCACGAATTTTTAATGATTGAGCTGATTTCTGTCGGTATCTTTACCTTAGAATATGTGCTCAGGCTTTGGTGCTGTGTTGATAAAAGCGTGCATAAAGAAAGCCCGTTAACAAATTCAAAAATTCGCATTAAGTATTTCTTTTCGCCCATGGCGCTGATTGATCTGATCGCGATTTTACCTACCATTCTGATGGTCTTTGTGAGTGTTGATTTACGCTTCTTACGAGTGCTTAGGTTAATGCGTATCTTTAAGCTGACACGCTATTCAAGGGCGATGCAGCTATTATTAAACTCGTTCAAAGAAGAAAGCAGTTCACTACTTGCGGCATTTTTTATTATGGCCGTAGTGCTGATCATTGCTTCATGCGGTATTTACTTAATTGAACACGATGTACAGCCAGATAAATTTGGCTCTATCCCTGCTGCAATGTGGTGGGCAATGGTGACATTAACAACTGTTGGTTATGGCGATGTCGTGCCTGTGACTCCCCTTGGTCGCTTATTTGGTGGTGCTATTACACTAGTTAGTATGGGTATGGTGGCTATTCCAACCGGTTTGTTGGCCTCAAGCTTTTCTGAGCAGTTACGTAAACGCAGACAAGTGTTTACCGATGCAGTCCACGAAGCCGTTGAAGATGGGCACTTATCACCTGTTGAAGAGGAACACTTAGAAAACTTACGGTATAAACTGGGTTTAAGTCAGCAAGAGGCGAATAAAGCGATTCATAACGAGCTTAAAAACCGCAATCGCAATCTGTATTGCCGCCACTGTGGTAAACGCCAAGATTAACGAAAAGGGTAAAGCTTTAGCTTTACCCTGAAAACTCATCATCCCATTGGGTATCTAAAAGCGCTTTCACTTCATCACCCGCTACAGGTTTGCTAAACAGGTAACCTTGGAAATACTCACAACCTAAAGAGCGTAAGAACTGCAATTGAGTGCGGTTTTCAACTCCTTCTGCTACACACTCTTTACCCAAACTTTTTGCTAAGGTAAGCGTTGAGTTGATAATCGCTTCATCACCTTTATCGACCCCAATGTCATTAACAAAGCTTTTGTCTATTTTCAGCACATCAACCGGAAAACGTTTCAAGTAGGTCAGTGAGGCATAACCCGTTCCAAAGTCATCCATATAAATACGACAGCCTAGCGCTTTGAGTTTTTCCATACTTTGCTGCGCTTTATCTGAATCATGCATCATCACTGATTCGGTGATCTCAAAGACTAATGCGCTCGCAGGAACCTTAATTGCGCTTATTGATTGATGTATTTTCTCAACCAGATTTTCGCTTTCAAAATCAAGAGCTGAGAGATTAATCGAAATATATAAATCAGAATGCGTGGTACGCCATTGGCGCAGCTCAATCAATGCTCTTGATAGAGTCTGTAGCATAATTTTGGTAATTAGCCCGGAGCTTTCTGCAGCATTTGCAAAGTCTTCTGGTTTATATTCATCATTACTCGGCCAACGTAACAACACTTCAAGCCCCGCCACTTGGCGAGTCTCAGCGCTCACAATTGGCTGATAAAAATTACAAAACTCATGTTCTTGGTAAGCTTTACTTAACTGTGATTCAAGGTGCAAAGTACGCTGCACTTGTAAATTCATTTCTTGCTTATAGAACTGATAACAGCCTTCAACATGACTTTTCGCGTGGTACAGTGCCACATTGGAGGCTTTCAATAAAGCTTTGGTGTCCTTTGCATCATCAGGGTAAACAGCAACACCAACACTCAGGTTCACCTTTACAGCTTGCTGGCTCAGTTCAATATGAGTATCGACACAATCCATCACTTTTGCACATAACAGCAGTAACTCATCAAGCTGTTTAAAATCTTCGGCAAGGATAACAAACTCGTCACCATCGAAACGTGCCACGCTATCTTGTGGGCGCAACACCTGCTTTAAACGCTTAGCAACTCGCTTAATTAACTCATCTGACTCTTCACGACCTAGCGAATCATTAAAGTGCTTAAAGCGCTTAATATTAACGTTTAATAACGCCACTTTTGTTTGATGGTAATCAGCTTGTTCAATAGCGTGAACGACTCGGTCGTTGAACAAGGTTTTATTTGGCAGTCCCGTCAAAGCATCGTAGTTGGCCAGTAGATGCAGCTCGTTTTCAGCCAACTTTTGCGCGCTAATATCAGTAACTATAATCACATAGCTATCAAGTTGGCGATTATTGCCTGCAACCGCACTTATTTTTATTAATACTTGGCGCTTTTCACCGCCAGCAACTTCAACCACATCTTCTGCAGAGAAATGCTCACCCGACTCAAGCTTTTGCATAATGCGTAAGTAATGAATACGGGTAGAGATAGGCATACCAAGTGTGAGCGAGCGACTAGAGCGAGGCTCTGCTGGAAAACCAAAGGCATCTTGGAATGACTTATTGGTAGCGCGAATACGCAGATTTTTATCTAAGATAAACACCCAGTCGCGAGTTTGTTCAAATGCTGCACCAAACAAGCGGGCATTTTCTTCAAATACCAGTTCACGGGTCATATTTGTGTAGGTGCCCGCTACTTTTTCAGGAGCGCTGTCTTGCCACTCAACCACTTTGCCAAAGTCTTTATACCAGCGCCAATTACCATCAGCATGGCGCAGCCTGTAGGTGCAATTGAAATAGCCTTTTTGTGTAGATAAAAACTCTAACCACTCTAACCGGAAAGTTTGTTTATCATGAGGGTGAATCTTTGCTAAATAATCATCTAAATTAACGCTGTCAGTTTCATAACCTAACTCATTTTTAAGACGCGGCTGATAAATAATCGGGCTTTGCGATGACCAATCCCACACTCCAGAATGGCTGCCTTCAAGAGCAAGCTTCAATCGTGCTTCACTCTCTTTACTTTCTTTATGGGCGGCTAACAATATTTGTTGCATACGGTTACGTCTAAATACCCAAGCAGCAACAAACAGTGCAACCAAAATCACATATAAAACAATAAAGTGTGGCGCACGCCAAGGGGGGTATTTCACTTCGATATTTAAAATTGCCGGTGGCGTTAACTCTCCGGTTAATGGATCTTTTGCCCATACCTTAAGGTGGTATTTTCCTGCACTGAGTTTTGGGAAGAGCACTCGGTTGTTATTACGGGTATAAGTTTTTTGACCATCACCCAACTGATATTCATAGATGATACGTTCTTGATAGTTAAATGCCATCGCCGAAAAGGCAACTTCGAGGCCTATATCATCATGCTCAAGGATAACACTGTCGATTGGCTGTTTTAGCTCAGCGGGTAAATCACGAGACATCAAATCAAGGTTGGTAATATTTACGTGATCAATTAAAGCTTGCTGATAGTGGTTATCCATAGGGTAAAAATAGGTAAAGCCTTTTAGCGTACCATAGACAATTTGCCCTGACTCAAGCTTAGTAAATGCACCACTATTAAACTCGGTTGAGAATAACCCTTCTGAGCCAGTAAATTGCTGAAAATGTAAATTATCTGGGTTCAGTCGCCAAAGTCCTTTGTGGCTACTCATCCAGATCATGCCGGCTTCATCAAGCACCATGTCGTATAACAAAGTACCTAACTTATTCTTTTCAAGGTCGATGGTATAAATATGTTCGTAGGTGCTGGCGTCTAAGCCGATTAAGCCAAAGTTTGAAAGCGATAACCACAACACATTGTTGTTATCTATGATGTAAGACATCACATTCACAGCAACATTTTCATGCTGTTCTGGTACTTTATATATCGTCGAGAGCTCGTATGTATCAGGGTCAACTTGATACAGAATACCTGCATTATAAAATAACGGCGCTTTTGGGTTTGACGACAACGCAGGTAAAAATCCGTAGGCTAAAAACGGCTCAAACTCATCAAACTTGCCGCCTAGGCGGGTCACTTTTTGGCTATCGATATTATAAACAAACATGCCGTAATCAGGGTGAACATAGTAAAGATCCCCCGATGGCATCAACAATATGCCATGCACCCAATCATTAATTAAAACTTGGTTCTCGGGGTTTGCGGCTTTGACTGGGGTGGCCTGCCCGGTTTTCGGATCAAAGCTTAAAATACCGCGATTAGTATGCAGCCATAACTTATCTTTGTAGGGCATGATTTGGTAAATACTGAATTCAGTGGTTATAAGGTCAACCTGATAATCTTTTAAAAACACTTCACTTTCGTAGGTTTCTAAATCAACCGCTGTTAAACCATTATGGGTGGCAAGCCAGAGACGATTTTGAAACTCAGTAATACTCCAAATTGAGTGATGAGATAGCCCTTCGCCTGTTAATGAGTTGGCTGTTACATTGATAAAATTGTAATTGTCGTATGACTGATAGAATGCACCATCATTTTTGGTTGCCAGCCACATTCCACCAGAGCGGTCTTTCACAATATCAATAATGCTGGTGTCAGCTAGTGTGTAACCACTTTCCTTTAGGCGCATATTCTTAGCTAACTCACCCGTTTCAAGGTTATATTCAAATAACCCTTTATCAGTGCCAAGCGTAATAGAGTTAGCCTCAGGTATAATCTTCCAAATATTTAATTCACTAATGAGCGTTTTATTTTTAAAGGCGATGTCTGGGGTCTCGAACATGGCTTTTAAATTGCTAATATCAACCTGATAAAGGCCTCTAACAGCCCCCACTAGCAATGTTTGTTCATTGATAATAGCGAACGATTTCACATAATTTTGATAAATATGACTTGGCTCATTTTGCAAATGCTCAAGTTTACGGACTTTTCCTGATGCCAGCTCATACACATAAGCACCATTACTAGTGCCCATAAAAATATAACCTTGGTACGCGAAAAGCTCTCGAATAACGCTGCTTTTTACGCGTTCAGGTATTTCAAAGATAGAGGTGATTTTTTTCGTTTCTAAGTCTAGTTTGGCAAAATCCCAACCTCGCCCTAGCCAAAGTGTTTTGTCATCAACAGCCACCATGCTAAACACCGATTCAATAAAAATTTGCTCTTCAGTTGTTGGTTTCGCAATAAACTGCTGATAAGTATCGGAAGTGGGATCATAGCGGAATAAACCCGCTTGTAGTGAAGCTATCCAGATATAGCCTTGAGGGTCTTGGTAAATACGGTCAATGATGGCATCTTCAAGCTCACCATTAGGGCCTTTGATGTGAACCACCTGATAACCATCGTAGCGATTGAGGCCACCTTCAGTCGATAACCACAAGTAGCCACTGTTATCGATAAGCATGGTGTTTACATAACTTTGCGATAAGCCTTCACTGGTTGATAAACGTTTTACCTGCGAGATAGCGGGATGGCTAAACAAGCCACAGGTCAAAATAAAAAATAACGCTATACTGGAGAAGAACTTAGTCATTGACGTTCCAAATTGCTAACTTGGCACTGTGTCACGCGTAAAGTGCATCGCAACTACGTTTCGATGCGCATATACCTCAAACAACGATTGCAAAGAATTGGGTAATGTTAATGCATAGTTAAACCCATTTTGTAGATAAAAATCAATCAGATTTTGGTACACGAAGGTAAAAACAGTCCCTTTTTGTGCAGCGGTGACAGCCGTAAGTAATTGTGAGGCTATTTTTTGACCCCGCCATACTTCATCAACATAAAGGGTAGACAAAAATAACAGCCCAGCTTGGTTTTGAACTCGGCAAGCGGCAATTATTTCTGTTTCTTTGTAAGCAACCCATACTTGGTCTGCTTTGCTCGCTCGGCCGCGAGCCTTGTGTTTATCATAAAATTTGTTTACTAACGGCGTTTTAATTGGCTCAAGTAAACAAAATCTAAACGCAGCCATGGTTAGCTCATTAGCGAAAGGTAATGCTCAAATTGCTGCTTAAGAAAAGCTTGCTCAGACATAGGCCGATTATTTATTGCATTGTAAACACCTTCGCGGGTGTTCTTACCACGCTTTATTTGATAAGCCCAAAAAGACGCTTCGTAATCCAATTGAATTTGATATTTTTGCTCTCGTGGCAATTTACATAGATTGAAACTCATACTTTCTCAGCAATAAATTTTTGATTTCACAAGTATAACAAAATTAACAGGCTTTAATCCCTTTTATTAGCTTAAAAAGCCTACGGATAAGCTTGATTTTGGAAACACATATCAGTAAATTAACGAGCAATTTATGTACGCAAGGAACGCACGTTGTCGAAGTATCTGAGTCACAGATTTGCCTTATTTTTGCTGTTTTTTTGCTTCTCAAGTAGTGCCAGCACCAATTTACTGATCTTTAATCGCCCCGCCGATACACCACAAGCTCGCTATGTTATTGATTTAATGAAAATGGCATACAAAGAAATTGGCTATGAGATCCATATTATCGACTTTAATCATCAAAATGCCTTGGTTGCCGCGAATCAAGGAGTACTCGATGGGCAACTAGGCCGCATTGCCAATGTTAAAGATGATTACCCTAATTTATTGAAAGTAGACTATCCGCTTTTTGATTTTAATCTAGTGCTACTGAAAAACTGCCGACAATGCCAATATGAAGATCTTAAATCGTTAGCAATTCAGTCAAGCTACCCGGCAGCCCAGAGTTATATCGAAAGTAATCCTTTTGATGGTGATGTGATCAAGGTCAGAAATGTCACTGCGCAGCTTAACTTACTCACGCAAAAACGTGTTGAAGGAACAATATTACTAGAGTTTTTACTGTCGACTAAGCACCCTGGGTTTGATCAAACAGCCTTTCATAAACAGGTTTTAATGCCGATGCAGAGCTTTCATTTTGTTCATAAGCGTCATGCGGCAATAATACCGCAACTGACTAAAGTACTTAAAAAGCTTGATGAAAACGGCACGGTGCAATTTTTAAAATCGAAATACAACCTCAGTAAATTTTAAAAATCAAAACCGCCTTGCTCAGGATTTGTTTGTTGCTGCTCTGCCTGCTGTTTTTTCTGAAGGAAACGTTTATAGCGCTGTTGGCATAAGCTAATGACTTTACGTTTTTCTGCATTGGTAAACTTATTCCAATAAAAGCGCTCATCGCGACTACGGTAGCAACCTTTACAATAGCCTCGGTTATTAACTTGGCATATTCCTTTGCAAGGGCTTGGAATTTCAAATATTTCAATTTGTTGCATCACAAATGCCGGTTAATAAAGAATATTAAAAGTATAGCCTGAAAATTAACCATAAAAAAAGCCACTTTAAAAAGTGGCTTCTTAAACTATCTGTTTCGCTTACTCAACTTCGCTTGTGGCAAGTTCTGCTTTACGGTGAAAAGGCTTAGCATACATAGCTAATACCAAAGGTTTTAGCTCCTCTGGCACTTTTGCTAGTCGCTCGTTAAATGCAGCAGCATCTTTTTCGTCAATCACAGCTTGCGTACAACCACCCGCTATGTAGTTACCAGGGTGTAAGAAAAACGAATCAACAATTTGCTGATCAATAGTTTTTGCCAGCTCTTCAGGCGATTCGCAGCCTGATTCAATTGGCTCGCCGAACGCTAAATGTACATGCCCTTTAGCTGTACTAAAACCTTCAACAATACTAGCAATATCTTCACCTTGCTGTTTCACATACTGACCATGTTGCTGTTTGTGATAAAGCTCTTTCGCTTTAGCAATCGCGCATGGCTCGTATTGATAAGAGATAGACACTGGCACAATTTTTAATTCGCGTACGTATTCAGCAAACTCTTTTTTCTGCTTACGACCTTGTAACTGCAACATTTTAAGTAAGGCTGGATCTGTTTGATCAAATCCGTCTTTTGCCCGGCCTTCTTTTTGCGCTATCCAAATTGAGTGGCCTTCAGCGAGTGAATCATAGATATAAGCAGACAGCTGCGACAGCGCTTTTAACATCTCTTTCGGAGCTTTCGCTGAGCGCTTTACAATAAAGCTTTTGTTTAAACGCATTAACTCAGTGATATAAGGAATTTGCAGTAAGTTATCACCAATTGCGATGCGAACTGTCGGCATGTTGTGCTTGAACAAGCCCCAATTCACCAACGCAGGATCAAGCACGATATCACGGTGATTAGAGATAAATAAGTAAGCTTGTTTTGGGTCTAGTTTATCGATGCCCGAAAACGTTACTTCTGAAGTCGTACGGGTGATTAGTTTATTTAAATAATCAGCCACTTCATGCTGAACTTGCTCAACCGATGCGGTGTTGCCCCACTTTTTACGCAGCTGACTGCGCACTAATGGGCGAGTAATAAATGGGAAGTTCGATAAAAAGCGCGGTAGGTTATACTTAGCGATTACATCTACAAAGGCATTATCAGCAATCAAACGCGCTACTGAATCAGCTACTTCATCATCATTGTAAGGTCTTATGTCGGCGTATTTATCCACACTCTCACTCATTAAAAACTACTTAAGTTAAAAAACGGCACGCAGAGCGTGCCGTTAAAAATAATTGGCGGATTATAACTCAGGCAATTTTAAATGCGAACCGAGACGCGATAGTTAACCAAATTAAATGCCAATTAATGTAGAAAATATATATCTATAACAAATAATTAAGCAATGCTCTTACCAGTTTGCGACGTCTTTTTTAATACCATTTTTAGCAGTAATCTAAGCATTAAAATTGCCAACACAATACCTGCCCCAAGGCTTAACCAATGAGGTAAAACTTCGTGCTCTTCGCCCATCATCGGCGCCACCACAAAACCATATTGCGCCACTAAATAATCGGTTAAAAAGCCAAATGCCAGCGCCGTGCCAATCACTCCTATTAAGTAGGCAAATACCGCACGCTTGCCAAGCTCTTTTCCAACCACACCAAGCGTTGCAATATTAGTTGCCGGCCCTGCCAACATAAACACTAGCACCGCCCCCGGAGAGACACCACTGAGTAATAAGCCTGCCGCTATAGGTGTCGATGCTGTGGCACAGATATACATTGGAATACTGATTAAAATAACCACCAGCATCGCAAGAATGCCATTACCCCATTGGCTTAAATAAGATTCTGGTACATAAGTTTGTACTAAAGCAGCAAAAAATAAACCGATCATTAGCCAAATCATGGTGTCTTCAAGCAGCTTGTTACAACTAAAGCTCACTGCACGTTTCAGTTTGCTAAAACGACTTTCAACGGCTTTAGTTGACTGCTCAGTGCTACAACAGCTTTTCTGCGAAGGTGCTGCTTTTTCAGTTGCGCAACTGTGTTGCGGCTCCTGTGTTGGTTGCGATTCCTTGCTACTACAACAACTTGTTGTTTTAGCAGGCTCAAGTTCTTGAGGTGATTGCTTACTACAACAACTTTGTGCGGGCTTAGTAGATGCCTCTTTGCTACAACAACTCGCTGTAGTCACAGGCTCAGGCTGTTTACTGCTACAACAAGATGTTGATTCTGAGTCTTTTTCATCTGATGCTGTATTTTGATGCTGATGAAGTTCACTGTCTTTCCCCACTAAGACACCGGCCATAATGGCACTGCACACGGCGGCAATAGGACGTATCACCGCCATAAATGGGCCAAGCAACACATAAGATACCGAAACCGAATCGACCCCAGTTTCAGGGGTTGAAACTAAAAATGCTGTGGTAGCACTTTTTGACGCCCCTGCCCTTCTTAAACCAATGGCCGCAGGGATCACACCACATGAACACAATGGCATTGGAGCACCAATAAAGGCTGCTTTAACTGTGGTCCATAACCCTTCTTTGCCTAAATGCCGGTTAAGAAAGTTAGCAGGCAAATACACATTGAGAAGACCTGCTATGAATAAGCCCAGCATTAACCAAGGTGCTGAAAGTAAAAACAGATGCCAAAAATTATTGAGTAAGTCCATCGATATCCTCCAGCGTTGTTAGTATTGAGCAGTTTTCAGCAGGCTCTTCTCCGCCACAACATTTATCTGCCAATAATGAAAGTGAGTCATAAAAGCGAGTAAGCTCTGCAATTCGCTGTGCAACGAGATCACGTTTTTGTATCGTCATCTCTTTAACTTCATGGCAAGAATGCTGATCTTTATGAAACTTAATTTGCAGTAGTTCTTTGATCTCAGCCAGACTAAAGCCAACATTCTTTGCTCTGAGAATAAACGCCATTTGTTTATAGTCATTCTCAGAATAAAAACGATATCCCACGTCTGAACGCGAACTAGGCGTTAACAAACCATGCTTTTCGTAGTACCGTAGCGTATCTGTTGAGACACCCAACTGACGGGCAAACTCACCTATTTTCATCACCGTCTCCATTGTGAAGCGTTTATTTATTATGCTCACTATAAACCTTGGAGTACACCCCAAGGTCAAGCAATAAATTAAAAAAGGAAAGCACATGAATATTACTGTCCTTGATGCAGCGACATTAGCCAACACTTCGTTAGATGCCTTAGCGCAATTAGGTAAGTTAACCTGTTACGATTTAACCGCTCAAGAACAGGTTGTTGAGCGCTGCCAAGATGCCGATATCGTTATCAGTAATAAAGTGGTGATTGATCAGAACGCCATGAGCAAATTAACTAATTTAAAATTAATATGTGTTGCAGCGACAGGGACTAACAACATTGATTTAGGTGCAGCCAAAGAGCATAACATCGCAGTGACCAATGTCGCGGGCTATTCAACACCGAGTGTGGTGCAGCATACCTTTACTCTCATCACTAATTTACTTGGCAATACTCACAGATACATTAATGATTGCCAGCAAGGCTTATGGCAGCAAAGCCCGATCTTTTGCCGTTTAGATTACAGCTTTAATGAAATTGCCGGCAAAACACTGGCTATTGTTGGCTATGGCTCACTGGGTAAAGCCGTTGCCGATGTAGCACGCGCCTTTGGTGCCGATGTCATCATTAGTGAACGAAAAGGCCAAACGCCTCGTGAAGGTCGTGTTAGTTTCAATTATGCCCTAACCACGGCCGATATTATTAGTGTTCACTGCCCGCTAACTGATGAAACACGCAACCAAATCGCTGCGGCAGAATTAAGCATGATGAAACCGTCAGCTATCATCATTAATACTGCTCGTGGTGGGATCATCAATGAAGCCGATTTAGCTGACGCATTAGCTAATAATGTCATAGCCGGAGCTGGTGTTGATGTACTCAGTAAAGAACCCGCAGAGCAAGAAAACCCGCTGGCACTATACAAAGGTGCAAACTTATTACTTACCCCACACATTGCATGGGCGAGCCAAGAATCTATTGTGCGCTTAGTTAACGAAATTGCGTTAAATATCCAAGCATTTAATCAAGGCGAAACACGTAACAGGTTGGTCTAAATCGCAATTTATTAGTCAATAGAGCTAAGTAGTTAGTAATTTATTACTTAGCCCATTGACTAAAAATAACCTAACCAATTGATTCATTTGTGATTTGTAAGTTTGGCAAGCAGTTTGCTATCAAGTGGATAACTATAAAACAATTTCTTCGGGATAAAATAACATGAAAAAAGCACTTCTTATTGCCGCGCTAACTGCTCCATTTTTAACTGGTTGTGTCATTGCTGTTTCTGACGGTGAAGCCGACACACATTGGGCTGGTAACTCTTCTAGCTGGCAAAAACAGCATAAAAATAACCGTGAAGTGATTTCTAATCTTGCATTAGATACGAGCTACCAAACTGTATTAAATAAACTAAATACACCTAACTTTACCGAGCTATTAAAGCAAGGCGATGATGTTTATCAAGTATTATTCTATGCAACGCATAGCATTCACTCTGATGGCAAGATGACTAAAGATGAGTGTACGCCACTCGTATTTAAAAATGATAAGTTAATTGGCGTGGGTGATACGATTTATAAATCACTTAGCAATGGTTAATAAATAGTTTGAAACGGGTGAGTAGGCTTTGCCTACTCATGTTCATTTACTGCGATCATTCTCGATACTATCTGATCTCGTCCGGCATCTTTAGCCTGATAAAGACCTAAATCAGCTTCTTCAAGCAAAGTTTGTTCTGCATAAACCTGACCATTTTCTGTGGTCGCAATACCAATACTAATTGTGACATGGTCGGCATTTAGCGACGCTTTGTGTGGGATGTTTAAATCATTCACAGCATTGCGCAGTTTATTTGCAAACGATATAGCCTCTTTAGCTGAAGTATTGGGTAACACCGCAGCAAACTCTTCACCACCATAACGAGCAACAAAATCACTGCCTCGTTCACAAGATCCAACTAAGGCATGAGCAATTTGTTTTAAGCAATCATCACCTGCTCGGTGACCATAGCAATCGTTGTAACGCTTGAAGTGATCAACATCCATCAATAACACAGATAACGGGGTTTGATCTCGACGGCAACGACGCCATTCTCGCGCTAAATTTTCATCTAAATAACGTCGGTTTGGGATCTCGGTTAGGCCATCAATTGAGGCGAGCATCTCGAGTAAGTCATTTTTTTGTTTGATCAGCAGCTGATTACGCACTCGAGCACGCACGATAGCAGCACTAAATGGTTTAGTGATGTAGTCCATCGCGCCTAATTCAAGGCCCTTCGCTTCATCATCGTGACTGGTATTGGCAGAAATAAATATTACAGGCAGCATACTGGTAGTTGCGCTTTCTTTTAACTTAGTAAGCACTTCATAGCCGTCAATGCCTGGCATCACAATATCCAAGATCAACAAATCAACAGTTTGCGTTTTTAAAAACGTTAGTGCTTTTTCGCCACTCTCAACACAAAAAACATCATAGTCTTGCTGCAATGTTTTCTCTAATACCAAGCGGTTTAACGGATCGTCATCAACAATCAGTACCTTGGCTCTTTTCAACATCAGTAGATCCTTGTTCGATGATAAATGCGATGACCTGTTTCATTTGCCACTGCAACTCATCATTTAATTGTACGGGCAGTTCGCCATCTGCTTTAAGCCTAGCTTCACATTGCTGAGCGCACGCTGACAATCGCTTAAAACCGAGATTTCCGGCTGACCCTTTTACATTATGAACCACACGGACCAACTCATCGGTAGTTTTTAATGTAGAGATTTGTAATAACTGCTCTGCTGCCATAGTCGCAAACTTCGACAACATAGTTAATACTAACTTAGTATTGTTTGCAAACTGAGACAGTATAAAAGCTTGATCAAAAAAGACTTCTTTTGTGTTATCAAGTTCACTCATTGCTAAAAACAACTTACTAGCAACAATCGGTTTAGTTAAATGCTTATTCATACCCGCCGCGATTGAATGCTCAATATCTTCGCTTTCACTGTGTGCAGTGAGTGCGTAAATCGGCATTTGTTCTTTGGTGAATGACTGACGAATAATACGCGTGGCCTGACAACCATCCATTTCTGGCATCTGAATATCCATAAAAATGAGATCGGGCCTTAAGCTATTTGCCAGTTCAATGCCTTTTTCACCACTATGTGCACACACAACGGTGACATCAATTTGCTCTAAAATGCTCTTAATAATGCTTAAATTAAGCGGGTTATCATCCACAGCCAGCACTAACATGCCAGATAAATCAGTACTAGAAGGCAATGAAACCAGCTCTTTTTTCACAGGCTCCGCGGCTTTATCTAGCTGTAAGCAAAAGCAAAATTCACTGCCTTTACCTTTTTCGCTTTCCAGCTTAATTTCGCCTCCCATTAGCGCAACTTCGTACTTAACAATCGCTAAGCCTAAGCCAACCCCCTGATGAGAGCGCGTTAATGATTCATCACCTTGAGTAAATGCATCAAATAAGCGGCTTTGATCTGCCTTGCTAATACCAATACCGGTGTCTTTAACAGTAAAGCAAATGAGTTGCTGCTCAGCTGACTCTTCCACCAGCATTAAGTTTAATGTCACTGTGCCTTGCTCGGTGAATTTGGCAGCGTTTGTCAGTAAATTAGCCAGTACTTGCTGCAAGCAAATTTGATCACCCACTAAGTTATCGCTAATGCTTTTATCGCATTCGACTTTAAATTCGATATCTTTATTTGCGCATAAAGGGGCTGTTATTCCCTGACAGTAGTCGATTAAATCAGGCACACTAAAAGGGGCTTTATTAAGTTGTACTTGCGAGCTTTCAGCGCGGGCAAAGTCAAGCATACGATTCAATAAAGTAAGCAAGCTATTGGCTGCTGATTTTGCTTGTTCGGCATGATTACGCTGCGGCTGTGTTAAACCTTGCAATGCAATCACGTCAATTAAGCCTAGTACAGCATTGAGTGGTGTGCGTATTTCATGACTAAGGTTTGCAATAAAGCGGCTCTTAGCTAATGTAGCCCGCTCTGCGTCATCTTTTGCTTTTACTAAATCCGTCACATCCTGTACATGAACAACATAGTAATCAGGTGTTTGCTCAGCATTCCAAACTAATGACACACTAATTTGTAGCCAGCGCTGCTGCTCTTGTTGCTCAAGACTAAAGTGATAAACTTTTTTCTTCTCATGCAACAGCTCTGTCAGGGTATTTTTTAACGTCTGATAAGACGTCTCGGCAAATAAGTCTATTAATTTAAGATCATTGGCATTTTCAATTGCAAAGATTTTGCGTGCTGCTTTATTTGCTTGCAGCACCTGATCGTCAAGAGATACCAACAGCACCCCATTTGCAGCATATTCCATGGCACTGCGTAATTTTGCTTCGGAGCTTTGTAATGCATTGAGCGCATTATGCTGCTCGGTAATATCACGACCAATCGCCATGGTGCCGAGAAATTGCTGATGCTCGTTATAAAATGGCACGATGCTAAATAGATAACTGTTATCTTCTGTGGTCAATCTTTTTTGATAAGCTTGGCGGTCTTTGAGTACTTGCTTTTCAAGCTCGTTTAACTCGCCATTATCATCGCTAATATCACATAATTGCTGCCCAACTAACTTCTCTTGTGGCAAGCCGATATAGCGCTCATACGCCTTATTACAGCCTAAAAATGAACCATCAATATTCTTAAAATAAATGAGATCAGGTACGTTATTGAGCATGGTATTTAATAGCGCTAAGTGACGCTCTTTCGCATCAATACTACGGCGTAATTGTTTTGATTTTACCTGTACTTGCGAATCAAGCGCTTTATTTGCCTCTTGTAACGACTGAACGAGCTCTTCATTACGGCTAAACACCTTTTTCACACGGCTGAACCAAGGCTGCCAATCAACTGGAATACGATAATGAACTAATGCTTGTTTGCCTTCATCATGCTGCTCAAGATAATTCATCAAGTGTGTCATTGGTTTTACAAAAATACGCTGACTTAACCAAAAAACAGCGCTGAACATCATCACTAAAAACACACTCAAAAATGCGAATTCTAAAAAAATGTCGTAGCCTACCGGTTCACTCAGGGCTTGCTTTGATTCATAGAAACGAGTGTAAATAGGTAAGTTGGTTGCTTCTTGCACTAAATGACTGTGGTTATTCTTGGTCATATCTATCGCGACATTCGGCCAATGTTCGCTGGCGCTTATGGCAGTATTAAGTGCTGTTTTTGAGCTGGCAATCACTTGGTTATCTTGGTTGATAAAAATATACTCACCATAGTTAGGCGCTATTTTTTTTAACCAGTTAGAAATTGCTTTAAGGTCATAAATCAACACGATGTAATCACGACTATTGGCAGCACGTTGCTTGCCAATAGCAAAGTAAGCATGACCATTAATCGTCAATACAGAACTCGAAGCAAGCTTGTTGCTATTTATTGATAAAGGTCGAAATTTGTTATCTAACACACTGGTCAGAAATTCACTTTTTGCTGTGCTACGGCGCTTAATATAAACAAAGCCTTGCTCGTTAACATAAGCAACCGCCTCTAAAGATTGAATTAGCGACAGCGTGGTATTAAAAGAGGGCCCGAGGGCAATAACTCGTCGCCATTGATTAATTGCATAAGCGGTTGAGGCAAACTTTCCTTGCCCGACTATCTCCCCAACTCCATCGCCAACACTTTGATAGTAATAGTGATCGTATTGATTCACATTGCGTGCCCAACTAGGATCAAAATCATATGACAGTGGCTGCTCATATAGCTTGAACATGTTGTCTATAAGGCCATCTGCGGCACGCATAGCATGGCTAAGCTGAGCTGAAATATTATTAAAACCGTTTTGCCTGCTTTCTATCGCCCGTTCAAGTTTTAAATTATATAGATGTAAACACAAAAAAAACGCCACTAGCAGCGGCACAATAAGTGCCACTGCTAAAGAGCGATAGTAATGCTTTAACGGTAAAAAATTCACTGGCTTATAAGTACCTTACCTCGATAACAGCTAGGTTAACGAGGCATAGGAATACTGGCAAGTTATAAATTTTCTTCAGCAAAGCTGGCTAAGCGGCTACGTACCACACCGTTTAAATTAACGGTAGCACTGCCCTGAAAATCTTTAAAACGTTCAACAATATAGGTTAAGCCTGAGGTAACTGGCGTGAGGTAGTTACTATCAATTTGCGCTAGATTACCTGAGCAAATGAGTTTAGTGCCTTCACCGCAGCGAGTAATAATGGTTTTCAGCTGTGAAGCGGTTAAGTTTTGACTTTCATCCAAAATCACCCCCGAATTGATATAATACTATCATACCCTTAATAAACTTGAACAAAAAAGCTTTTACACACATACTCTAGCTAAGAATCAAAGGTGAACGAAAATGATACTTCGAAATACAACAAAAACTAAAATAATTAAAACATCAGTCAACTTTGGAAAAGGAATGTCTTTTCACCTCGATAAATCAGGGCAACCTATTAAGACTGAAAAAGGCATCAGAACTCACTCATATAGGCACGATAAAATAGAACCTAATTTTCCAGTGCTATATCACCCGACTCGCTTCACCGAATGCCAAGAAATGAACTTATTTTTAATGCACCGCTTTGAAGGTCATTTCAGTCTCAAAAAGAATCAAATAGACAATGAGGCTTTTAGTGACGCTTATCATGCCAGCCAACCGGGAAAGCCATTAGATGTTAAGTCTGTTTGCAGTATAGCTAAGCACTTAAAAGCTTTCTTAGATTGGTTGGATAAAGATGATGCATCCTATTTTGAAGTAATAGCTGCACCACTTTCAAAACAATCTGTAGATGATGATATTTCTAGGTTACCTGTGTGGAGATATCACAAACATTTATGTGAAAGAGTCGAAACCAAAGATAAGTCTAAACGCATAAGCTTTAACAGCGCTCAAGAACGAATTAGAGCTGTTAAAGCATTCTATATATGGAGCCATAAGCGCGGGGCTATAGATAGCCTCCCCTTCTCACTTGAATACAAACAGGTACGTATTAAATCGAAAGCTAAATCAAGTGTAAGTTCATTGTTTCAATTACCTACTAGCAACACACGTTCTGGAGGCTTATGGAAGTGGGTTAGTAATTTGAGCATTCCAAATACATTGAAACAAAAGGAAGACTCACCCGAAAAAGATCTACAACCATATTCTCCAAAAGAACTTAAACAGTTGCTGGAGACGGATACGGCTCAAAAAGAGACTTATAAGCTTTATTTGCAATGTGCTTTGCTAGGTGGACTTCGTTCTTTTGAGATTTCAGCCATCGACCAGAAAGACCTTTTTGATCCTGATGAAAAAGAAAACGAGAAACGTATTCCAAAATTGAACATTGTACGAAAAGGACATAAGCCAGTGAGATTAACAATAGCGCGAGTTCTAATGAAGCTTTTGTACAATCACACTTTGACAATTCAAAATATGAAGCGACGTACCAAACATGAGACTAATCATGGTATGGACAATAGTGAACATCCGCTTCCTTTGTTTATGAATAGTTCAGGATCGCGGATAAGCGAAGATACACCGGGGAATACTATTTCCATAGTTAGAAAAGAACAAAGGAAGCAGGGATTAGAAATACTATTACGCACATTCCATGACTTACGCGCTACCTTTGCTACTTATGTCGCTAAATACCTAATTGACAAAGGTGAATCGGAGAGTTCCATCAGACAGACACTAATGACCTTGATGAGTCACGAAAGTTTTAAAACAACCAAACGTTACATCGACTTTGCCAAAAGTGTAGCAGTGGATGCATACGGAGCAATGTCAGAGTGGGTGAAAGATATCTACGGTGATGTTGACGAATTACTGATGCGTGAGGCTGAAGATGCAGCAGCAAGTTAAAACGCGGAAGTCCAATCGTATTCCTGCTAGATTTAAACCTCATTCAATTGTTCTAGCCAAACAGTTAGACGTTTTATTTAACAGGGCATATGACAAAGAAAACAATATTAGCGCAGATGACGACACTGCTATTTCAATGAGTCGCTTGCGGAATGCTTGTGTCAGTTTACAACATACTCTTCCTCTAGCCCTTAATAAGGTTAGTACAGATACTGCGACATCAATTCAAACTTCGGGATTAAATGCTCTATCAGACTTTGAAATTTGGCAAGAACTGGAATACTTTTGCATTAATGAAATAAATGATGTCAAGCTACCTAGTTATGCTACTCGTATAGAAGAAGCCTTAGAAAACTTAGCTAAGTTTCATTTTTATGATAACGCTATCAACGCTCCTTTTAGGCTAGTAAATGGGGCTACTTCAATCGACATAACTAAATTATTCGAACTTGAATTCCATCAAGTAAAAGAGATTCGTAAATTACTAAATAAATATCTGGACTATCTCGTCCTTCCAGAATTAAGCCTCAAAGATTCTTCTATTAGGGACAATATCCTCAAAACTGCGACAGCTATTATAAATCTTTGTCTACATGATACTTTTAAGAATACTGAACGCGTCAAACTGCCATTATTGGCAACATTACAGGATAGGGAATTCGTTTCATCATTTATATGCAATCACAACTTCCGTACTTTTTTAAAATTTATACTACCCGATGTGTGGGGTAAAGCTAGAGTCAATCAATTTAAAACTGAAGCCGAAGTAATAGGGTATGCACAAAGCATATCATCCAAATTTGGCAATGAAGTTGATGCTTTTTTGAAAAATCAGATAGCAAGCGCTTCGGAAGCTAATACAACAAGAGTTAGATCCTCAACTTTATCATTTCCAAGGTGGTTGAATAGTGCTGGTAGCGTAGCATCACCAATAATTAAGCTGCTTAGTGAGCGTGGAATTCAAGGGTTTGCAGAAAATGGCCTTCAGGGATTTAAATACCTTTATAAGCATTACCAAGAAGAAACTCAAAATAACCAGCAGTTTTTACTGCTACTAAACGCTGCATTGGACCTTTACCACTTTGTTACGGGTGAAAAAATCGCAAAGGAAAGTTTATTACCCTACTCATTAGGCTATTACCTTAAAGAAAGTGACACTACCGAATGGCAGAAGCATGAGTGGGTATATGACAATGCCTATAAATTTTATCAAAACCTAGTCGAATACCATAAAGTTTTTACAAAGCGAATTGATGGCGAGAGCATAGGTATCGTCACTCTCAAAGGTTACATAGGTAGTATGGCTAGAGCATTGAAAGAAAATGCATCATCATTAACAGATGAACAAATGAAGCTTATTGCCAGTCATGGGGTTCATGCTTTTGTTGAAAATAACTGTGAGATACTAAAGGCTATAAGAGAGGCAATTCAACTAAAATCAAAACAAGGCGATTTGTCGGTTTTTGTTGGTAATCAATATCAGAGCGCTATCGACAAATTACTATCGTTTTATGGTCTAGATACTATTAAAAGCTTTCCGGTCAACACCGAATTAACTGCACAACATCAAGAGCAACTATCTCAGAATCAAGATAAACTCTACTCATATAGAGAAGTAGTAGAATTAGCATATTACATAGAAAAAGGGCTTTCTGAGACCTTACTCACAATTAAAGACAAAGTTACACTTTATGCAGCAAAAGTCATATTGAAAACTGGTTGGAATTCAACTCCTACGCTAGAGCTTGATACTGACGACTTATTTTTCTTTAACACGCCATTACATTCAAGTAAAACTCCTGCTCTTCGTTTATTTAAACGCCGAGCTAATTATCAAACTCAATGGCATAAATTTGAAATTAAAGCCGAAGATCTAGAAAAAGAAGGCGTCTTATACGGCGACGTTGTCGAACCAGTAATATTTGATATTAAGGCTGCGACTAGACTTACGTCTATTTACCGCCCTTCTATTGAGAACCTATCAAAAAGAATTTTTGTTTTTCCCAAAGTAAATAGTATTGGAGAAGTAAAGATTCAATTATTAACAGCATCACGTTTCAAGACCTCTATAGATAGGATATTGACTGAGCTTGGGTGTGATATCGTATTTAATTCGCAAAAGATCAGAAAATCAGGGCTTAACTACATTTACCGAAAAGTTGCCAAAGAATTTAAGTGGTATCAAAAAGCTGGCAAGCACTCTTATGAAACGTTCTTGCGTCATTATTTAATGCAAGATAACAAAGATGTTGCAATGACAATCAACAGAGCGACAAAAACAATGGCAGACTATTTTGTTCGCGATGTTACCGACAAAGTAATCATTTTGCAGACTCCACCAGAAGACGGTAAAAAAGTCCCGAATGGCACATGCATTAACTCAAAAGATAAATCCGCAGTAGTGGCATTCGAATCTCAAAACAGGAAATTATTAGACCAGCGAGATACAAACGAGCATGCATGTGCCGACTTTAACGCATGCTTGTGGTGTCCGTTCTATCGCTGTGTTGCTGACGCATTGCATGTTTGGAAACTTTTGTCATACCGGGATTTTGTTGTTGCTGATATGGAAAACTCAGCCGCAACATTTGACTCTGTAACAGAGCAACTGGAAAACATAGAGCAGTTGAAAAATAGAGTTAACGAAATATTAACTGATATTGCCAAGCTTAATGCTCAAGCTGTGATTGATGGAAAAGAATTATTGAGAACAGAGGGTATTCATCCTCATTGGAAAAACACAGGTTTGCTATGACCAAAGAGATAACTAAAACAAAACTACTTGATATCGCTGTTGTAAAAACACATACAGGTCAAATCACTATAAAACCTTTGGTTCAGGTGTTAGAAGATTTTAAAGTTGATGATACTAGCGCTTTTAATTCGATTGCTTTGTGGGAAAACAGAGCATTGAATATTGCTAAACATGGCACTATTCACTTTGGCGATGACACTTGGATAAGCTATGAAGAAACGCAAAGAAATGTGAATTTTAAAGGTGTTGATGAATTAGCATATCAAATTCGAATTTATTCACTAATTAAACTCACACATGGTGATGTTGTAGGCGGTAAACCTCTAAAAATCTCTACACTTCAAAATGATGTAACGTATCTAAATTTAATTGCAGCCTTCTTAAGACAAAGAGGTTATCACTCATTTCATGAGTTGGAGTTCAAATCTGACTTAGTTATTAGGAATCTCATAAAAGACTATTTATATGAAGTCGGGAAAATAGCTATTTACAGACAATCACACTCATTTACTAAACTATTTGACGTGCAACGAAGCTTTCGTCTTTTTGGCCCTAAGGTGTGTAGTGTTTTTATTGATGTGCTTAACCAACTAAACGAGTTACACCATCCGAGACCAGTCACTTATTCGCACCCTGTCATTCCTACTAAAGTAATGAAAAAAATTCTGAAGTTTGCAGAAAAAATAGTTGAAAACTCTAAGGATAAGATAGAACGATGGCTAGAATTAAATGCACGCTTAATAGATAGTTTACATGAAGGCTCCATTGAACCACCGCCCAAAATGAATACAGGTGAGCTAATAGCAAAACATGTAAGAAACTTACCCAATGAAGAGGAATTCATTCAATTATCCGAAGAATTAGAAGATTTAAAATTAGCCACATACATTAATATCTTGGCCTATACAGGTATGAGATATAACGAAGTACTTACATGCAAGGTTGGCTGTGCCAATTACAAAGATGATATTTATTACATTACGGCAATTATGACCAAAACCGACAACAGTAAGGTTGAGATGGAATGGTTTTCAAACGCTGAAGTACATGAGTGTGTTGGTATTTACGAAAAATATGTGATCGGTATGCAAGAAAGGGCAAAAGCTGTACTTTCTTCATGCAGAGCCAATATAACAAGTAGTCAAGCACACAATTTGAAAGAAGGGTTAGAAAGAAACCGTCTTTTCGGGGTTTCACATAGTAGCTGTAGTGTTAGTTTTAGCGATGCTGGGCGATTCACAAAATTTGAGGTTAAAAACAGTGAAAACATTGAGCTTTTTGACTTAACTCTAGACGATGATGATATAGCAGAGCTTGAACGCCTTGAATCTAACTACAAAGAAGTTAGAGGAGAGAATAGAGGTGTCCCATACGAAGAAGGCGATACGTTTAGATTAACCGCTCACATGTTTCGACATACGTTGGCCTACTTTGTCATTGCCAATAAATTAGGTGAGCTTGATGATATTAGATATCAATTTAAACATTTAACTAGCCTAATGACGTTTGTTTATACTCGAAGAGCATTTTTGGCCTCAACAACTTTAATTAAAACTACTGAAGAGTTTAATGAGATTTTAATTGACCGTGTTGCAGAAGAGTTAATAGATGAAGCCGAGTCACAATCACTTAAAGGTGGTGCTGGTGAGCAAATTAATAAAACATCTAAAGATCTGATAATAGGTATTACTGATAGTCAAAGTAAAGATTCGACTGTGATTAAGCAGATCCATTTCAGTTCAATTGAAGAACTGAAAAAATTTCTCGTCAAAAATATTAAAAACATACGTGGCTTACCTACGGGGTACTGCACTGCGGGAGAAGCTTGCAAGATAAAAGGAGCAGGAATCCCTAGTGGCTGTGTGTATTGTGGTAGTAAAATCATTACCAAACGCCACAAGGTCAATTGGCAAATAATAAAAAAAGAAGCAACGCAGAAACTAGAGGCATATGCGGCATTAACCAAAGAAGAGCAAGAAGATTACGAGCTATTTGCTATTCACTGGAAAAATAATATAGCAGCAGCTGACTATGTATTAGATGAAGGCAAAGCGCATACAAACCAAGGAGAACAAGCATGAGTAGCGCATACGATGATATAAAACGTGCTTTTGAAGAGATGAAATCTGATGGCAGCAAGATAACCAAAAATGCAGTAGCAACGAGAGCTAAAAGAAATATTGCAAATCTATCTAAAGAAGAAGAAAAATGGGTAAAGTTACGAGAAAATATTGAAAAAGCTCAATTAACTTGGGAAGAAAAAAATAAAGATAATTTAATAAAACAACTCAGAACAAAGGTAGCCGAACTAAAAAGCAAGCTTGCTAAAGAAAAGCAAAAAAACGAGATTGACCCTAAGGAAATCGATAAGGATTTTGAAAAGCTACTGGTGCGATTACAAGAAATGTACGCTGAAATAGATAAGCTCAAACTGATTAATGCTGATTTAAAAAATCAACTTCAGCACTCAGGGCAACATACAGAAATAAGAGTGGATACGTCTACTGGTGAAATTATTGAATTAGTTTCAACGAAACAATAGATTAGATGTAGTAGCTCATATCTCATCTTACAGTTTTGTTGATTAGGTTTAGACTTCACCTGACAGGCAGCAAGAGCGAACAAGAGACGGTCAGAGTGATCTGGATATGTGAACTTAATTCTACAAAGCGGACGCTTAGCGACCCCGTTCATGCAATAAAATTGAGTTTAGGCAATCCGCATTAATTGTATAATGATGTCTCTGCTTCTAAAGAGTATGTTTATGAGAACCATTGGAAAACTGGCAAAAGATTTAGATATCAATGTTGAAACGATCCGCTTTTATGAGCGCCAAGGTTTAATAGAGCAGCCTCCAAAACCCGAATCAGGTTATCGAAAGTATGACGAGACACACGCTAATCAACTCAAATTTATTCTGAAAGCTAAAGCATTAGGGTTTACGCTGAAAGAAATTGAATCACTGATGTCACTAAGTAGCAGTTGCGCTGATATAGAATCGATGGGATTGCAAAAACTTAATCTCATCCGTAATAAAATTGCTGATTTACAGCGGTTAGAGAAAGTAATTCAAGATATGACAGATTCTTGCAAGGCCAATCAAGACCCTCAATCCTGCCCGGTAATAAATTCACTTAAATAGCTATTGACCCCGTACTTATGTACGGAGTTTATACTACCTTAAAAATTGAGGTAGATAGTTATGATCAATAAAATTCTAGATAAAGTAGGTTCTGGTGGCGTTTGGCTAGCCGCCCTTAGTTGCACAGCATGTTTTCCTGCGCTCGGCTCATTGGCATCTGCTCTTGGGTTAGGTTTTCTTTCACATTTTGAAGGGATAGCGGTGAACACCTTATTGCCATTATTTGCTTCACTAGCGTTGTTAGTTAATTTCTATAATTGGTATCAACATCGAGAGTCATTAAGAGGCATTTTAAGTGTCATTGGCCCAATTGCAGTATTGCTGACCCTTTATCCTTTATGGCAATACGACTGGAGCACTTACTTATTTTACTTTGGGATCATTTGGATGGTCGTAATGTCTATTTTAGATATTGTTAAGCCCATTAAGGAACCAGTATGCAAGGTATAGAATTAAAATCTAAGATAACTTGCCCTGAATGTGGATTTAGCAAAGTTGAAACCATGCCTACAAACGCTTGCCAATGGTATTACGAATGCGAAAGCTGTAAAGCACTACTTAAACCGTTCAAAGGTGATTGTTGCGTTTACTGCTCTTATGGAACAGTTAAGTGTCCTCCTATTCAAGAAGGCAATGCATGTTGCTCAGGTAAGTAGCCTAGTATTCGGTGGTTCTGTGCCAACCAAGTAATATCTTAAATGCGATTGCGATTAACACTAAACCACCAAATAGTTCAGCTTTAGACTCCAGCCATACGCCACTTCTTTCGCCGATATTCACACCAATCTAGCTAAAGGCAAACGTCGTGACGCCTATTATCAAGCAAGCTACGGCTATGTCTACCTCAAGCAATGTGATTGCATAACCTGCCGCCATTGCATCAATACTGGCGGCAATAGCAAGAACAAATAGCACACGATGAGTAACATTAGCAATATCTTCTTCAATTCCTTCAGATTGGGACTCATAAATCATTTTTGCCACCGATAAATAATAGCAAAATAAAAGCTATCCAAGGTGCATAATCTTAAATCCAAGATGATCATCCTTTACCGCTGTAATAGCCTAAAAGAGGTATAAAGCCTTGGAAAAATCCAAAATAAGCAACGGCTTTAATAAAGAGTTTTTCAGCATTTGCTACTTTTTTAGAACCTAAGCCTATGGATACTGCAAACGCGTCCATACTGAGTGCTATAGCTAATACAAATACTTCAAACAAATCGATTAAACCTGAATAAAATTGTTATAAGATTACGTGACGTATAATTAGTTACTTGACTGATGTTAAACACCTAAGGTTTGCTGACAGTTGCTCAATTATCGAAGCCTTATTTTTACACCAAATTTCAGCCAGATATTCAGTAACAGTGCCAACACTTGAAGGAAACAGAATATTCCCCGCCACTTTGGCGAAAGGGCCATCAGTTTCGAGTAAAATCCTATCTTGAGGTATCCACGATATTACTTTTTTAGCTCTGGCTGAAGTAAGCATGGCTGGGCCAATAGAAAAGAAACAACCTAGCTCGACGGCTTCTAGAACTTGTTTCTTAGTACCCAAAAACCAATGAAGAATGGGAATGCCAGCCTCAGGGTGCTGCCTAAGTTTCAGAAGTACCTCACCAGTCGCGTTGAGACTATGGATAGTTAGTATTTTGTCATCAAAGCCTTCACATTTTTTTAGAATATGCGTGAAAACCTCTAATTGATCATCAAAGTAATCAGCATAACCTTTTGAGCCATCCAGTCCAATTTCTCCAATATATCTAGTTCTATCAACTAGCTTATCGAATAGTGCTAATTCATTTTTTCTTAGATGAGCAAGTTGAGGGTGAAGCCCCAAAGCCGTTTTGCAGTGCTTTATGCCACTTGTTAATTGGACAGTACCTTCAAAAGCTGAAGGCACCGTAGTTACTGATAGCACGTAATAATTACTGCTTTTTATATCGTTCAATACTTCTTGGTGATCAGGGTATAAGTCAACGTGGCAATGAAGATCCATCATGACGATATATCCGCTTGGAGAAATAACTCAACCTCTGCCAATCCTCGCTTAATAGTTGATTCTAATTTTTCTCTTATATTTTTATCTTGCGGTATCGGCCCCGACATTCGTAACCAAGAACGATAATTATCTGTCTGCTTCAACCGAATAATGGCAGCTTGAACCGCTTGCAGATCATCACGCGTATCTTTTTCTTTGATAAGCCCTTTCAACCGCTTCGTCTTGTATGGCGCATCTTGTGTGATACCAGCATGAAAAACTGACGCTCTTCGAATAAGGCAAGGCACACAATGCCCGCACTGTTTATGCTCTCTGTGCCAATGGCTGCATGAGACACTCAGGGGAACTACTTTTCTAATTGCGTCTTGATCAACACATTCCGCTAACATTTCACCTTTAGTTTTGAATTGATACGGGTTTACAAATTTGACATGAAACCCAGTGTCTCTAAGCAAAGATTCAAGCCTGCTTAGAAAATTAGGATGAGTAGTTCTAGTGCTATGGCTACCAATCCGTCTTCTGGTAAGCGGTGGATTTATAGAAATATAGCCATTCTCAGGGACGACAATAGTTTCAATTCTGCTATCGCAATTAGCATTTCTTAAGGCTGATATACCAAGTACCGCCATAGCTAGGAAGTTGAAACTTCTTCCCCTCATGCTAATCTCAGTTTTACCTTCTAAATGCTTGATAATATGAGGAGACATTGAATAGGACAATTCGCCGAATGGCGGGGATAATAAGTGCTTAATATCTTTCTGTTTCGCACCATCACCACGATAAGCGTGGCTAACCAAAAGCGGTTTTAAATTTGACTCTCCGTTTAAAATATCAATTGCACCAACTGCGCTATCAAGACCACCAGAAAAAAGGCAAACTGAGTTGAGTCCAATTAGTGATTTTGCCTTGGCTTTTGTGACTGCGCATAATGCTTGAAATTGCTAATCACTGAATGAGAACCAGTCCATCTAAGGCTCACTTTGATACGATTATAGTCCTTTTAGTCTGAATAACACCATAATTAGGGTCGTTGCTATTCTATATGCTTGATATATACAAGCTAACATTGATAGAAAACAGATAAGCTAACAAGTTTTTAGTCGAGCTATGAACTGTTCTATAATTGTTCTAATTGCAAAACTCTTCAATTTGGTTTGTTACTAGATTTAAAAATACTTTTCTATGCTCGATTTTAGTAAGTAGCAGCTTTTGGATGTCTTCAGGAACTTTTCTTTCTCCTGCATCTATTGCCATTAGTAATGGCTTGATATCAACTACAAGAAGACCTGCCGCCCTTGCTGCCCGAATGAACTTTAATCTCTTTAATGCACATAAGCCATAAAGTGAATGGCCTGACTTAGTTTTTTCTTCGCAGTGTACTAAGTTCTCAAGAACATAATTTCTTACCGTATGGACAGATGTTTGTGCAGCTAGTGCCAGTTGAGAAATACTCAAAGGAAAATCCAACGCATCATCATCACTACTAATGAACTTATTGATGTCAGGTATCTCTGTCAAAAAACTGACTTCACCAACAGGAATGTTTTCAACCTTAGATTTAATCATGATTTAGCATGCTTCCAATTTGTGTTGTTAATGGAATGCCTTAAGATATCTTGATTACATTCAATCAATTGGCACTCCATTAACATTTCTGTAAGTACATTACCGTTAAATGATTACCCTGCGCAGCAAGATAGCTCTTTAACGTCTTTGCTAAAGGTTTGAGCGCATAACTTCAATCCTTCAACCATCGTCAAATACGGAAATAGTTGACCTGCCAATTCTTCGACTGTCATTTTATTATGAATAGCAAGAGCCGCACTTTGAATCAGTTCTCCGCCTTCATGGGCTAAAATTTGTGCGCCTATCAGTTTCCCCGTGGATTCTTCAGCTACCAACTTGATAAAACCATCCGTTTCAAAATTTGCTAAAGCTCTTGGTACGTTTTCCATATCAAGTACACGACTTATCGTATTTATTCCTACCGCTGAAGCTTGTACTTCGGTTAGACCTACCGTAGCAACTTGTGGGTCGGTGAATATAACAGCAGGCATGGTAGATAAATCGAGTTGCGCATTTCCACCTGTCATATTAATTCCAGCCCTACTTCCGGCAGCAGCAGCAACATAAACAAATTGTGGCATATTGGAACAATCTCCAGCGGCATAAATGTTAGCTGTTGATGTTTCCATCATACTATTAACAACAATGGCACCACTTTTATCTGTTTCAACACCAACATTTTCTAAACCAAGCTTGCCAGTATTTGCATGGCGACCCGTAGAGATAAGCAATTTTTCAGCGATTAATGTTCCTTCGTTAGTTTTCAATGTAAACCCATTACTACCATAAGAAACATGACTTGCTTGCGTATTATTAAGTACACGAATGCCTTCTTTTTCAAAACATTCAGTCAGCTTTTCACCTAATAACGGATCTTCTGCATACAAAAGCGTATGTCGTGCTAATACTGTTACACTGCTTCCTAAACGGGCATAAGCTTGTGCAATTTCCAGAGCAACAACGGAGGAGCCGATAACAATCAAGCTACTTGGTAATTCTTCGGTAAACAAGGCTTCTGTTGATGTCCAGTAAGGCGTGTCAACTAACCCTTCAATTGGTGGAATACTTGGTGTAGAGCCTGTTGCAATTAAAATGCGATCTGCAACCAGCTCTTCTTCGCTACCATCAGACTTTTGAACTAGCAAGGTATTTTCATTTTTAAAACGTGCATAACCTTTAAGTAAAGATAGCGCTGGATTGCTCTCTAAAATACGTTGATATTTAGCATCGCGTAATTCTTCAACGCGAGCATTTTGCTGATGTGCTAATAAGGAACGGCTAAGTTGTGGCTGAATATTCTCTAAACCATCAAATGGGTTAGTACGTTGCTGGTGCGCTAATTGCGCAGCACGGATTAATATTTTTGAGGGAACACAGCCGACATTTACACAGCAACCACCGATAACATCAGCCCCCTCAATGATAGTAACTCTTGCTCCGCCTTCTGCTGCTTTAATCGCACTGGCAAAGGCCCCTGAGCCACTACCAATAATGGCTACATGTAATTGTTCTGGCTGAGTGTCATTTGACGAGCAACAACTATTCGTTGACATATTTTATTCCTCTTAAAAAGTTAAGCGGTACAAGTTTCATCATCACAGCGTTTATTCGCTGGAGAAACCATGTCCCAAATTGATACAACAACCATTAGTCCTAGCCCCGTATAAGTAACGTATGAACTCCAGCCGTACTGGAACCAAGGGTATAAAGAGAGTAAAACCAAAATTGGGCCAATTGAACCGATTAAACTACGGTGCCATTGACGATGGCTAAACCAGCCTAAAATATTCATTGCCAGCGCTAATGCTGCAAACAGTGGTAACAACGTATTGATAAATAACCCTTCCCACTGACTAAGAAATCCCATCCCAATTGCCGCACCTAGACTAGCTATCGCAGGAAAACACATAGCGCACCCCATTGCCGAAACAAGTGCACCTATAGAGCCTGCTTTATCTCCGATACGCGTAACAAGTTTTAAGGGGCTAAACATTACTTATTTTCACCTTTTAAATTTGATGGGTAGCCAGCGTTGGTAGTCGCTGCAATTAATGCATTGATGTTGGTTTTAGTGTCATCAAAAGAAACAACAGCTAGCTTAGGCTTGTAGGTAACTTTCGCTTTTTCAACGCCATCAACATTTTCTAATGATTTTTTAACTGTGATTGGGCATGTCGCACAGTTCATCGTTGGCACTTCCAGCGTAACTGTTTTTACTTCGGCAAAAGCACCAAAACTAGAAAGTGAAAGCAGTGCGGTTAATAATAATTTTTTCATAATTAGCTCCAAATTTTAAAATGTTATAAATTTCTTGATCTGTATATTAAGCAAACAAAAGTATCCAATAATTACTGGTCACTAAAATTGTCGCAACTATAGCGCTCAGCCAGAAAATGGCTTTTCGTTGTTGCTGTTTCTTAGGAATTGCACAGGCCGTTCCCGGCTCACACTCTTCTACTGGACGATAAATTTTCCAACCTGAGTAACCAAACAACAACACTACAAATGCGATAAATAATGGCCTATAGGGTTCAAATGCAGTTAAATTACCAATCCATGAGCCACTTACCCCAAGTAGTAACAGGAGCAAAGGACCTACACAACACACGCCTGCGCCTATTGCTGCGATGATGCCACCTATCATTGGAAGGTTTGATTCTTTTTGATTCATATGGATACCTCATTAAGTGATAATGCAAGTGTATTGTATGTACCTAAGTACGGAGTCAAGGGTGATTTATAAAAAAATTTATCTTGGATAATCTGCTACGACAGATAAGGGGAATAAGCTAACTTGAATTAAGGCGCAGAAGTAAAATTGGATATGCTGTTTTAGTGGGAAATGGTAGTTAAGTGAATCATTTACTTCGGTTGCAACGAATCAATTATTGGGCAGTGGCTATCGTCATCATTATTTTGGCATTGTCCTAAATGTTCTTCCAAAGCGTGTTCTAACAACAACAAGTCAGCCATCTTTTTTTGTACTGCGATCAGTTTTTTATTAGCTAATTCTTGTACTTTACTACATGGACTATCGTTTAACGCAAGTAACCCTTCAATCTCTTTCAGTGTAAAACCTAATTCTTGAGAACGCTTAATAAAGTGTATTCTGTTTACCGTTTCATTCGGGTAATGTCTATAGCCCTGCATAGGTTTGGGTGGCTGATTAATTAAGCCTTTGCGTTCATAAAAACGAATTGTCTCGACATTTACGCTCACTTCTTTAGCCAACATACTTATGGTTCGTTTAGACACGTTATCAATTACCTTACCGATTTTTTGTTTACTTACTTTATATCTAATTAGAGTGACCAGCAATGAATATGAGCTTTAACACCTGTGCTTTACATGCATAAACCAACGAATGGCATCTATACTAAATTAGAATATATTGAATAGTTCATATAAGGCATTAATAGATCAACAGATAGTCAAAGAGTAATTGCATGAATACATATCTAGAATCGGGAAGTATTGAACCACCGCGAATTATTGGACGAATTGTTCGCCTACTTTTAGGTATAATCTGTCTTGATTTAGTATGGCAAATTGTTGACGACATACCGGGAATGATTGACCGTGGGTGGCCCGTGAATTTTGTTAGTATTTGCACCATTGCTCTTGGTTTCTATCTGATTAAACCAGTCGTAAACTTAGGTTTTTCTGTCAAATGGGCTTGGCTAGTGCAACTTTCGATTTTTACAATAACATTGCTAACTCTTGGTTTAGTTTGGCAAGATAAAGATTCTCAAAATTGGGAGTATATTACCGCATGGCTTATGCTTTGGATGACGTATGTATATGGACATCTTGGCTTGTCATTTGTTTTATCAGCAATAATCAAAACTCCGGGTTGTGAAATGCGCTCTATTCCTCATTTATGGGGGATCTTATCCGGCCATAAATCATTGGAACATCATTGTCCCGGATTTATCAAAAGTATTGATCATTGGGAAAGTAAACTGAAAATAAATAGGTAACGATTAACACTTTGCATGCCCTAATCTGACCAAGAACTTTTACCGCTTAGCTCGTTTATCTTGAGCGCATTAGAATGACTTACAAACATAATTACATAAATTGGTAGCTTTAGGCTCTGAGCAGCCGTTATTAACCCAAAAGCTAATGACCGCTTTTGGCTACAAGTGATCAATAAGATTACTGACTGAATATCAAGTATTATGATTGAAAAACAAAGAAATCAATAAACTCTTATTTGTTTTAGTCCATTAAAATAAGCTACTTCAATATGAGTTCAGTCCCAAACATTATGAGTAGTCACACAAATGCTCTTCTGGCACTGGCAAACCTATTTGGAGGCGGTGTTGCTGTAGGTGAACCACCGATTTCTTGTTGAACCTTGTCATTGTCAATATCATTGCTATTGTCATTCTGATCATCAGCTTGATTATTATCAGAGCCAGCTTGCTCATCCCCATCAGTACCTGATGCAGGTTCTATTGTGACAGGATCTCCTTGCTCTGTCCAAGATGGAATAAGTGGACTCTTATTATTTGGTCCTGTTGACGATGCGGACGTACCCATATTACTTAGTTCCCTCTAGTTCTTTTAAAATTGGATTAAGCCATCTTTGGCGGGGCAAGCTTTTTAAAAATGTAAGAAGACTTAAGCTACATTTATCATCCTGCTTGGCAAGTAACACAGCCCCATAAATGCCTGTTGGTCTTTCGGTCCAATCACCAATCAACTTAAAGTTTTCAATCAAACCATCCATGACTGACATGTATTCTTCCTTCGGAGTTGTGGTAATCGCAGTAGAGTTAACGCCACTGACCCTTACCTTTTGCTTCATTAATTCTTCTACGAGTTTTTGAGCGGCTCCAGACATTACCGAATTAACAGCCCCCATTGGAATGCTTTCTCTGCTCAGATATGCCGCTGGTGTCAAATCCATTTCAGTGAACATGGGAGGTAATTTCGACCATTTATCAATAAAAGCTAGGTCGAGTTTCCACTCTTCAGGTAAATTAATTTCGTCAAATTCGACTTCTGAATTTTCAAGATCCGCTAATACTTTTGGATATCCGTTTTCCTTATCAATTAATTCATAAAGCTTGTTGGTAGCCTGAGTGCCTAAGCACCTCTCAAAAATTACCAGCTTAGTGATAGTTTTTTCATCAAGCTGCATTCCTCTGCGATGAGCGGTTTTCTTTCTCATCTTAACCTGATTGAGTAATCGCTTAACTATGCGAGGGTTGCCGTTAATGTTTGTGGATTCAGCTAATAGTGGAGCTAACTGTTCAGCAACCACAAATTTACTTCTGAGTTCGGAATGCTTTTCAATCTCGTGATCTTGAAGTAGCTCGTCAACGGTAATTTGTGGTTGTTTCCACGACAGCCTTAATGACTCTTCAAGGGCACATCTTATCGTTTCTAATTGCGCATCGGTAACGCCGTGATCTTGAGCAGTAAGCATCATTAAATATGCCCTTATCTCCAGAACGCCGGGTCTTGGTACATGCACAGGAATTTGAATAAGCTTGTCTAAATAATCAGTTTGATGTCGTTGAGATGCACCTTTGTGATACTCAGGCACTGCCAAGCGGATCATGTCCTCATCGGCGGCAATAACAAATGCAGTATTGGGTAAAAATAGAAATAACCTGATCGCCTCAAGGGTCGAAATAGCATTAAATGGAGAGCAGCGATCTAAATTATCGACATAGACAATAAGTGGCTTATCAAACTCCTTTAACAGATCAGAATATGCTTTTCGGAATTCTTTAATTTCTTTAGGAGGTGAAAATGATTTATTATCTTTGATCAAACCTTTGTTTTTCTTCGCGACATCCTTAGCGCCATCGACAGCACCTTTTACATCATCAACATCCAGTTCACCATCGTCACCACCACTGAATAGTCCCATGATCTTCTGTATACCACCCATAGTTGGTATACCAGCTAATGCTGCACCACCATCCATTAGCAATCCCATCAGTCTGATCTTATCTATTCGTCCAGCAAACTCTTTTGCTTTTGCACTGAGATTTTTATCGTCTGCTGCTTTTTTAACTAAAGTAGATGCAATTGTTTCTAGTAACGCCGCTTTAGCGTCATCATACCCTTGGAAAGTCCATGCATCGAAATGTACTTGGATATATTCTTGTTCATCACTTTCCAGAGAAGCCTTAGTAAGTTCAAGAATCGTCGATTTTCCAGCGCCCCAATCACCAAAAACGCCTATACTAATAGGCATTAACTCCTTTTCTGTTATAAGATCTTTTATTGACTCAGCCGTTTCATTAAAATTTAAGAAATCAATTTTTGATTCTTTATCAGACCACATAACGTCTCCTTTTATTTATTATTTCTTTTGTTCCATTCTTTCAATAGTTCGGTGAACCGTGGGGCGGCTAACAGAATATTTCTTCGCTAATGCAGAGATCGATTCACCATTTAATTTATCTTTATATAATTCTTTCGCTTGTTTGTCTGATAAAGCAGGCAATCTGCCCATGTGTTTGCCTTTAGCTTTAGCCTCTTCACGACCTTCTGTGGTTCTGGCTTTTATAAGATCCCGCTCAAGTTGAGCGAATATGTGGCTACGCATAATGTTTGAGATTATTTCTCATCAAGCCAGATTGGGTGAGTACTAGGAAATCTTCGTCAGATTTGAGCCTGAAGCAGTCGTAAACGATGGTACAAAATTACTTCAGCTAAAATTCACTTTGATACGAAACCGGACATTAGGCTTAGCGTATCTCATGACAAGTGTTCCAACAATATAGTCGTTGCTCTTACTTTTAAATTTAAATCTTGTTTTAGATCCTCTGTACAATTAGTAACACACCAACGCGACTTTAATGTGGAATTAGGATCATCGGTTAATTTATTCTATCTAGATAGCTCTTCTATTTTTTATCTTTGATAAACATCGGTATAAAACGGGCAGTCCAAATAATGTTAGCAGTGTTTGCTGTCACTACCCCCCAACAATTATTTTCTTGGAATAGCTATTTGAGTTACTTCCCAATCTTTTCAAATTAAATAACTTTTTATTTGACTCTATAGCCACTATAGATTTTATACTTATTTTAATATTGTTTCGGAATGTTAAATATGTCAGAAAAATGTAGTGGTCAGTGTCAATCATCTCCTACCAACGAAGACGTAAAAATTGATACACAATTAGATAACTATAGTGGCGCGTTTGTCAGTACATATAAAGTGCCTCAAATGGACTGTCCTTCAGAAGAGAGATTGATCAGATTAGCACTTGACTCAATTCAGCCTTCAGTTGGATTGCAGTTTGATATTCCTAATCGCTTAGTCAAAGTTTTTCATGATGAAAATTTAGATGAGATAACAAAAAAGTTACAACAACTTAAACTCGGTGCAGAGTTAGAGTCAACTAAACAAAGTTGCAGTACAGAAGCTGCAAAAGCAAAAGACTTAGCCCAAAAAAATGAGATGAAAGAAGCATCAACCCTAAAATGGTTGTTAGCCATTAATGGAGTCATGTTTTTTATAGAAGTAATTGCTGGGATTATTGCACAGTCTGCTGGCCTAATTGCAGACTCATTAGATATGTTTGCTGATGCTGCTGTGTATGGTTTAGCTATTTATGCCGTAGGTAAAAGTATTAGCATGAAACTTAGAGCAGCACATATATCTGGTGTGCTTCAAGTTATTCTAGCGCTAGGTGCTTTGAGCGAAGTCGTAAGACGCTTTGTTTACGGTAGTGAACCGATCTCTTCTTTAATGATGATATTTGGTGGAATAGCACTAATCGCTAACGTTGCTTGTCTGTTTTTGATATTTGGCAACAAAGAAGACGGCGCTCATATGAAAGCGAGTTGGATTTTTTCCGCAAATGACGTTATCGCAAACGTTGGTGTAATTTTAGCTGGCTTATTAGTTACAGCAACAAGCAGTCGTTATCCAGATTTAGTGATTGGTTTGATAATTGCTCTTGTCGTTTTAAACGGTGCTCGCCGCATCTTACAGCTAAAGTATTAAGCAGAGAAATGAAAATAATGCACTCATCGTATATCAAATCAAATATATCATACGTGATAATGATTTTAATCGCGGTGCAGTCTGTGTTTTTTTCGCTAGAAGAGCTTGAAATAAACTTAAGTGAAAGTTCTTTTAGTTCATCACTAACTAAGTCTATTACCCCGCTAAAAGCTCCAGAAGACTCCAATATGCTTGAGGTGAATAATAGCAACTCTTCAATTGATAATTGTAATTTTTGTTGCTGTTGTCACTTATTTTTAAATGCTGATTCTTCCTGTAACATTTTCCAAGCAATAGAATATTTCCTTACCTACGCCTTAGTTTCTCCTGAGCTAAAAGGCTATATCTCGGTGCCATTCCGCCCACCTAAATACGCCTAAATTTTATAGAAAATTATGAAAGGTCAAATGTTAATGACCGAAAAAAACATATAAATTTATAGGAAAGTATACATGGCACTTAATACCTGTGTGCATCGCAAGATAGCAATTTTGAGGTGTGTAACACCTCGGCTTAAATATATCGCGTTTCTCGCGTTGTCACTTTTTACATTTAATGTTTATGCCTTTGAAAAGCAGTTAAATCTTCAAGAGGCAATTCAGTGGACGCTTAAACAAAATCCTGAACTCAAAATATTTGATTTCAAACAAACCGCATTAACAGGACAAGAACAAACAGCAAGTTTAAATCCTGCTTATGAACTAGAAGTTGAAGCTGAGAACTTTGCAGGCTCAGGTGAATTTAATGCATTCGACAGTGCTGAATTAACAGTCGCTCTATCTTCGGTTATCGAAATGGGAGATAAACGCTCAGCGCGGATTGGACTTGTTTCAAAATCAAGAGCACTACTCAATGCTGAGAAAGAAGTCTCTGCGCTTAATTTAATGGCTCAAGTCACTGAGAAGTACGTGGAAGTACTTGCAGCCCAACAAAGAGTTATATTGGCAGAAAATGCTTTGAGCTTAGCACAAGAAACGTTAGAGATTGTATCTCAGCGTAACCGCGCAGGTGCTACTCCTGAGGCTGAAGTGAAACGCTCAAAAGCAGTTATTGCTCAGGCTAACCTCACCCTTCAATCTGAACAAAAGCGCTTGGAATATTTGAAGCTCTCATTAGCAGCCTACTGGGGGGAAAACTCTGTAACCTTCTCTGAAGTACAAGGGGATCTTTTTCAGTTTGGCAATGATAGTGACTTTAACAGCCTTTTTGCGAAGTTAGAGAAGAACCCTGCTATTCAAATCTATGCAAGTGAACAGCGACTAAAAGAGGCTGAAATACAGTTAGCTAAAACAGAGTCAACGGCCAATATCAAATGGTCTGTTGGTGTTAGGCGCTCTCAAGAAGCCAATGATACGGCACTGGTCGCTGGCTTTAGCTTACCTTTGTTTGCTGAAAAGCGAAATTCTGGTGCAATCGCTAGTGCGCTAGCAGAGCGTGACCAAGTTGCCATAGAGAAAGAGGCGACTAAGTTGAGGTTTAGAAATCACTTACTACGAGCATACTCCAATAGAAAACAAGCCATATTAACAGCTAATTCATTAAAGCAGTCGGTTATCCCAATGCTTGAAGATGCACTGGAAGATACTCAAGACGCCTATCAAAAAGGTCGATATGGATATCTTGATTATGTATCGGCTAGACAAGAGCTGTTAAATGCTCGGCGAACCCTCATTGATGCGGCATCTGCTGCCCTAATTTATGGCGCAGAGATAGAAAAACTAACAAACGAAGCGCTGTCACTCTAAAAAAAGCATCACTTTAAGCTTAATAACAATTTATTGATTCAGTTATTAACTGAATCGTTTAGGAATTAAAAATGAAAAACTATTTACTCGCACTATTGATTTTTATTGGGTATTTGTCACCCATTCAAAGTGTTTTCGCTAGTGAAGATGAACATGAAGGCGAAGAAGGCATAAGCAAAATCGACAATAACATGGCAAAAAAGGTTGGTGTTGAAACAGCCTATTTAGCTTCAAAAACGTTGAACCAAACTATCCCTGTATACGGCTCTACGACGATAGGCGCTGAACAATTATTTCAAGTTGGCGCTAGATATAACGGCGTTATAAAGACAATAAACTCCACTGTTGGTGATACGGTAAAAAAAGGCGATCTATTAGCCGTTATTGAATCTAATGAGAGCTTAAATACTTATAAAATAACATCGCCTGTTTCTGGGACTGTTTTACAGCGAAATGGAAATATTGGCGGTATCACGCAAAACACTAGCTTGTTTGAAATCGTCAATTTTGACACCTTGTGGGCTGAATTTAAGGTGTTTACCAGCCAATATAATCAAATTAAAGTCGGTCAACCTGTTGATATTGAGCATGGTGAACAGGCATTCAACTCAACCATCACCAATATAATTCCAGCTAAAGATCAGTCTTATGTTTTAGCACGTGTACGTTTAAACAACACTGAGTTAAAGCTAACGTCAGGTCAATTATTAAAAGGCAACGTCAAAATAAATCAATTCAAGGTGGATTTAGCCGTTGAGAAAGTTGCTATCCAAGAACTGGGGGGACAATTAGGTGTATTTGTTAAAGAAGATGAAGAGTACGAATTTGCACCGCTTGTATTAGGACGTTCAGATAAGAACTATATCGAGGTTATTGGTGGCCTCAGTAAAGACACTGAATATGTAAACAAAAACAGTTATCTGATAAAAGCAGATATATTGAAATCTGAAGTAGAAGACGACGATTAGGAGACGCAATATGATTGAATCAATTTTGCGTCTTGCAATAAATAGGCGCTACTTAGTATTAAGCTTGCTGATGGTAATCATCGGCGTTGGTATGTGGAGTTATCAAAAACTTCCCATTGATGCTGTTCCAGATATAACAAACGTGCAGGTACAAATAAACACTTCTGCCCCCGGTTATTCACCTTTGGAAGCGGAACAAAGGGTGACCTTTCCTGTAGAAACAGCCTTAGCCGGATTGCCAAAGCTGTCTCACACCCGCTCCCTGTCAAGATATGGATTATCTCAAGTAACCGTTATCTTTGAAGAGGGAACCGATATTTATTTTGCTCGCAACTTAATCAATGCAAGATTAGCTGCGATAAAAGGCGTTATTCCCTCTGGCTTAGAGCCAGAAATGGGTCCTATTTCGACAGGGCTTGGCGAAATATTTATGTATACCGTACAAGCTTCTCCTGATGCTAAAATGCCTAATGGAGAGCCTTATACCGCTATTGCCTTAAGAGAAATACAAGACTGGATCATTAAACCGCAATTGGCTCAAGTTAAAGGCGTCATTGAGGTCAACAGTATCGGCGGCTACAACAAGCAATATCACATAACACCGAAACCTGAAAAATTACTTTTTTATCGTGTGAGCTTTGAAGAAATATCTGATGCATTACGTAAAAATAATGATAACCGTGGCGCGGGTTATATCGAGCAAAACGGACAGCAAGTTTTAGTACGCTCCATTGGGCAACTAGCGACAATAGATGAGATCCTCAATGTCATCATCAAAAAGAACGATGGTATTCCTGTAAAAATAAGTGATGTTGCCAATGTTGCTATAGGCAAAGAACTTAGAACAGGGGCTGCTACTCGTAATGGCATTGAGACAGTGCTTGGTACAACCATGATGCTGATTGGTGAGAATTCTCGCACCGTTGCTTTAGAAGTGGAACATAAGCTCAGCGAAATACAAAAATCTCTGCCAAAGGGCATTACCGCAGAGCCTGTTTACGACAGAACAACGTTAGTAGATAAAGCGATTGCAACCGTTACCAAAAACCTCGTTGAAGGTGCGCTTTTAGTTATTGTTGTGTTATTTATTCTACTTGGAAATTTACGTGCAGCTCTCATTACCGCTGCTGTTATCCCTATTTCCATGTTAATGACAATCACAGGTATGGTGCAAGCAGGAGTATCTGCCAATTTAATGAGTCTCGGCGCATTGGACTTTGGCTTGATAGTGGACGGGGCTGTCATCATCGTTGAAAACTCTGTCCGTAGGTTAGCACAGGCCCAACACAACGGTCATAGGCAAGACTTAAGAGAACGCCTAAATACCGTTTTTGAAGCCACTTCAGAAGTGATACGTCCAAGCTTGTTTGGTGTGGCAATTATCACTGTTGTTTACATCCCCATTTTCACGCTAACTGGCGTTGAAGGGAAAATGTTCCACCCTATGGCGGCAACTGTCGTTATGGCGTTAATTTCCGCAATGATCCTTTCAGTTACACTGGTTCCTGCTGCTGTAGCTGTTTTTATGAAAGGTAAAATCAGCGAAAAAGAAAGTGTTGTTATTCGTTCAACCAAGTCTATTTATGAACCATTGCTAAAAATGGCGTTGAAATTTCGTTGGGTTATCGTTTCATTTTCGACGCTCTTAATGGGGTATAGCCTTTGGTTAGCAACAACGCTGGGTAGTGAATTTGTTCCACAGCTAAATGAAGGGGATATAACAGTCCAAGCGCTAAGAATACCTTCTACCGGCCTAGAGCAATCAGTAGAAATGCAAGAAGTACTTGAGCAACGTATTAAAGCGTTTCCTGAAGTTGATAAAGTATTCTCGCGCATCGGCACACCAGAAGTAGCAACTGATCCAATGCCACCGAGTATTGCTGATATCTTTGTTATTTTAAAACCACGTAAAGAATGGGCCGAACCTTCAAAGCCAAAGAGTGAATTAGTTGAAGAAATGGAAGAAGTACTGAAAAACATTCCGGGCAACAACTATGAATTCACTCAGCCTATTCAAATGCGTTTCAATGAATTGATTTCTGGCGTTAGAGCTGATGTGGGCATCAAAGTATTTGGCGATGACTTAGATCGATTATTACTTACCGCAAAAGATATTCTAAATATTGTGAAAACCGTGGACGGTGCTGCTGATGCCCGAATGGAACAGGTCACAGGTGTTCCATCTTTATCAGTAATTCCTAAACGAGAAGCGCTTGGTCGATACGGTTTGAGCGTTTCAGAACTGCAAGACTGGGTTGCTACTGCAATTGGTGGAGAATCTGCGGGGATCATTTATGAAGGTGACAGACGATTTGAGTTAGTTGTTCGCCTACCAGAGCAAACAAGAACAGATATCAATGGCTTGAAGCACCTGCCGCTTCCACTTGAGGGTGGTAACTATGTGCCACTTGAAGAAGTTGCAGAGCTTAAATCAGAGTCTTTACCTGCTCAAATTAGCCGTGAGAACGGAAAAAGAAGAGTTGTGGTTACCGTCAATGTTCGTGGCAGAGATTTAGGCGGCTTTGTAAAAGAAGTGAAAGCTAAAATTAATCAGGAAGGAGAAATCCCAGCAGGATACTGGCTTGATTATGGTGGAACGTTTGAACAACTAGAGTCAGCGAGTAAAAGATTAAGCTTAGTTGTACCGATCACATTAGTTGTAATCTTAGGTATTTTGGTTATCGCATTTGGTTCATTAAAAGATGCATTAATCATTTTCAGTGGCGTGCCTTTAGCATTAACTGGGGGCGTATTTTCACTTTATTTAAGAGACATGCCCTTATCAATTTCGGCAGGTGTCGGCTTCATAGCATTGTCAGGTGTCGCCGTATTAAATGGCTTGGTTATGTTGGCTTTTATTCGAGATCTTTGGCATGAAAAAGGCGACCTTTACGTAGCGATCATTGAAGGTGCCATCATTCGTTTAAGACCTATTTTAATGACGGCACTGGTTGCTAGTTTAGGTTTTATTCCAATGGCGCTAAACACTGGAATTGGTGCAGAAGTACAACGACCACTAGCAACAGTCGTTATCGGCGGTATTGTATCTTCTACCATTTTAACTTTGTTTGTATTACCTGTTTTATATCAATGGGCGCATGGCTCTGAGAGTAACAAACAGTAATCTGACGAAATTTAAAGCCCAAAAAGCAGCTTAATTAATAGGTTATGCCTAATTAAGCTGCTTTTTATATTGTATGCCCAACATTTTATTGATAAAGCTTACTGCGCTTCATCCCGACAATTTTCATTTAAAAACTCAAACTCTATCGTTGTATGCGATAAATGATAGGAAGATAATTTAGCTGCAACTTCTTGTTTAAGCCTAATTAATTCTTTAACGTCAAAGTTGTCACTCAGCTCAAGGTGCGCTGTTAAAACGTGACTTTCACCATCTAGTGACCAAAAGTGCATGTGGTGGATACCATTAACTTCAGGAAATTCCATTAGTGATAGTTTAATACGCTTTTGAGTCTCTTTATCGGGTGCAGCTTGAAGAAATAAAACGAGTGTTGATTTCAGGTTTTTGAAAACATTAAACAAGATGAACAGCGTGAACCCTATTGATAAAAGGGGATCTAATATCGGCAGTTCAGCGAACAACAGTACGATAGAGACTATAAGAACGGCAACCCATCCAAGTACATCTTCAAGAAGGTGCCATGTCAGCACTTTCTCATTTAATGTTTCACCCGCTTTTAATTTTAATACCGCATATCCGTTAACGGCAACGCCGAGTATCGCTAGCCCTAACATCCCCTCGACTACAGGCATTTCAGGATTGGACAGCCTTGGAATTGCTTCAAATAAAATCCAAATTGAGCCAATGATTAAAACAATACTGTTTATCAATGCGCCAAAGAGAGTAAGTCTACGATAACCATAACTAAACTTATCTGATGCTTCTTTATCTGAAAAACGACTTAAAATCCACGCAAAACCTATTGAAAGACTATCACCAAGATCGTGAACTGCATCTGCCATTATCGCAGTACTGTTAGTGAGCCAACCACCTATAAATTCGATAATAGTAAATGTCACATTCAGAAAAAATGCCCAACCAATACGATCATCTTTAGAATGCTGATGACTGTGACTATGGTTGTGCATTTTGTACCTCCAGTGCTTTTGTATTTCTAATTTTTGATACATTCATATTAATCAAATGGCGAATCACACCTTGATACATCCAACGTTTTACTCCCGACAAATTAGTACCCTTTTCAAGATAAAACTCATCAGGGGAATCATAAAGCCCAAAGTCGTCATGAATACCTTCTTTTTGAATATAGGTATCTTGGCCGCACCAATTTGTGTTTGGTGAAGAGAAACACTTTGTTGCAACACCATAGACACAAAAGTCATCTTTTGCTTGGCTAAATTTCTGCTGTAGTGAGCTTAAGTATTGCTCATCCAATATAAAGCCCTCTAAGTTTATCCAGCGTCCATCGAAATAAACTTCTACCCAACTATGAATGATGTATTTAGGTGCTAACCAAAATACATAGCTAGGTATAGCCCCTTTTTGTAATTGCTGATCAATGGTAAAACCATGGAAACGACACTGGATACCTAGTCCACGCAATAGCGCCATTAACAGATTACCCTTAGTATTACATTGCCCATAACCATCTGCTAGTACATCGCTTGCTGCTATATCATCACTCTTGTTATAGCCAAACATTATTTCATCTTTCACAAATTGGTATGCTGCTCCAATTTTGTTGAAATCGTCTAAGCTTTGCCATCCTCGCTGATCGATCAGGGATTGGATATCTTTGTGTTCAAAATTAACGATATTCGTATTGTTTAAATATTTCTCGGTCATTTTTTATATATCCTTTTCGTTGCATACTTATACTACAGACTCTATAGTAACTATAGAATCAAATGTCTGGGGGAAATTGATGAAAATAGGCGAATTGTCTAAAAAATCGGGCTGTTCTATACAAACAATTAGATATTATGAAAGAGAAGGATTACTGTTAAATCCAAACCGTTCAGAAGGTAATTTCAGGCTGTATGATAGTAAAGCACTTAAACAATTGGAGTTCGTAAAACATTGTCGCAGCCTAGATATATCACTCAATGATATTAAACGTCTTATCGAATTAAAAAATAAGCCAGAAGAAAGCTGCTCTAGCGTTAATGCATTAATTGATCAGCAACTTGCACTAGTGAATAAACGCATGAAAGAATTAAGGGCGCTTAAAGCTGAATTACAACAGATGGCTAGTGCTTGTGGTTCGAACAATACTATTGAAGCATGCGGGATCATTAAGTCACTAGATAGTTAACTCTGTTAGAGGCATACGGGCAGAATATAGAACATTAATCGACTATTGCATGTCCTAAATGTGGACAGATAAAAACGGAAGAAATGCTGACAAATTCATGTCAGCGGTATCACAAGTATGAGTCACACAAGGTTTTGCCAAACTATTGAATGGTGACTGGTGTGTTTACTTCTCATATGGAACAGCAAAATTCCGCCAATTCTAGAACGACAAAATTAGTTGCAGCCGTTAATGCGGTAGTGTTTAGAAATCTGTGTCATTTCATTAGAATATACAAAAGAGGAATGATACATGAGCAAAGAATTCGATTTAGACAAAGCAGTTGAAGCGCTGCGAGCAGGCCAAGACCTAACCGGTAAAGATGGCTTTTTAACCCCCCTTATCAAACAAATAACCGAAGCGGCGTTGAAAGCTGAGCTTGAACAACATATGGAGAGTGATGAGCAGCCTAACCGCAAAAATGGCTCTACTAAAAAGACCGTAAAGTCTTCTGTCGGTGCTTTTGAGCTTGATACGCCACGAGACCGCGCAGGCTCTTATGAACCTAAGTTGGTAAAGAAAAATCAAACCAAGCTAACGGACGAGATTGACCGCAAAATCTTGTCCATGTTCTCGCTCGGCATGAGTTATCGTGATATTCGTGGCCATGTTGAAGACATGTACGGTATTGATGTTTCTGAAGCCACAATAACGGGTGTTACAGACCGTTTAATACCCGAGCTAAAAGAATGGCAACAGCGGCCGTTAGAAGCGCTATACCCATTTGTTTGGCTCGATGCGATCCACTTTAAAGTGAAAGAAGATGGTCGCTACGTCAGCAAAGCGGTGTACACCATCTTAGGCTTGAATGTTGAAGGCAAGAAAGAGCTACTGGGGCTGCATTTATCCGAGTCAGAAGGCGCTAATTATTGGCTTTCCATACTGACTGACCTGCATAACCGCGGTGTTAGAGACATTCTTATTGCCTGTGTTGATGGCCTCAAAGGCTTTCCAGAGGCGATTGCTAGCATCTACCCGAATACAGAAGTACAGGAGTGTGTTATTCATCAAATCCGTAACTCAATCAAGTACGTGGCCTCAAAACACCAGAAAGAGTTTATGGCTGACTTAAAGTCTGTGTATCGTGCGGTCAGCAAAGAAGCGGCTGAGCTGGAATTAGACCGTTTAGAAGATAAATGGGGAGAGCAATACCCAATCGTGCTGCGCTCGTGGCGAGCTAAGTGGGAGAACTTGTCTGTTTACTTTAAATACCCTGAGTACGTTCGCAAGGCGATTTATACCACCAATGCGATTGAGGCGGTGCACCGCCAGTTCCGCAAATTAACGAAAACCAAAGGCGGCTTCCCTAACGAAAATAGCTTGCTGAAGCTGCTTTATGCTGGGATATTGAATGCTTCTAAGAAATGGACAATGCCAATCCAAAATTGGAACATGACACTGTCGCAACTCGCGATCCATTTTGATGGTCGCTTAGATGGGTACTTGGATATTTAGGCGTTATTATCTGACACAGAATTTTGAACGCCCTCGTTAATGCACTAGAGTGTTTAAATTGAAGTTTATTATTGACTCTTCAACGTCTGCTTTACACTCTGAATTTTCGTTAATAACTCAAAAGCTAACTTCCGCTTTTGGCTAAGTGAAGTCATAAGGTATTCATTGATGCTAATGTCCGCAATGTCGGAGGAGCTGCCGTTAGCAAATAGCATCAAATTATCGTAATATAACTGATTGAGTCTCAGATATTATGATTAAAAAATCATACTTTCATAAAAAGAGAGATTGGCGGCATCCCTTTAAAACCTTTCAGTCTAAAATGAGATCAATCTCAATCATTATGCACAGTCACAAATACTCCACATAGGTTGATCATGGCAGTGGCAAACGGATTATCATTTTTGGTATTGAGAGAGCCGTCGATAATATTCAAACAAGCACCTTTCTTATGGATGCTTTCAATTGCCTCAAGAATAGATTTTAACGACCGTCCCAAACGGTCGAGGCGAGTAACAATAACTTCATCACCTTCCCTGATAAAGTCGATGAGTTCCTAAAGCTTTTCTTCATTTCGAATCGAAGCACCAGACTGTTTGCCTTGGAATATTTTTTCACAGCCCTGAGCGTCCAACTTGGACAGTTGAACATTTAAATCTTGTTCTTTAGTTGAAACTCTTGCAAAACCAACTTTCATATATACGAAACCTGTAACTTTCGTACATCTTAACAATCAAGTGAACGAAAGTACATTAAATAAATTTCGTACATGAACGTAATAAAATATAGTTATTCGTACACAACACGGATAGAAAATGAATGACAATTCTAACTATCAAGTGACTTAATTATTCCACACGCTTCAATGGTGTTTTCAGTTGTACACAAACTTGCCATTTGTTGAAGCTCAGCTTTTAGTGCTTTGAGTTCTCTCATTCGATTGTTAACTAAGGCCAATTGTTGAGCAATGAGCTTATTAACACTTGCACAGCTTTCTTCTGGCTTATTTTTCAGTTCCATAAGGCGTTTAACATCTGTTAGAGGGATATCCAAACTTCGGCAATGCTTTATAAACTCTAATTCTTTTAAAGCCCGTTCACCGTATAACCTGTAATTCCCTTCAGTACGTTCAGGAGTTGAAAGCAACCCTTCTTTCTCGTAATACCGAATTGTTTGTATCGAACACCCTGTCGTTTTTGAAAGTTCACCTATCTTCATAAAACTTTAGTCCTAAATCTTGACTCTATAGTCACTATAGACTTTATAGTTAAGTTATCAAGCAAATAACTAAGGCCGTGCAATGAGTGGTTGTGGTTGCGAAGTCGAACTAAAAGATGCGAAACAAAAACATGTGCTGTATTGGTTGCTAGGTATTAATGCGGTTATGTTCTGCGTTGAGATTACTGTGGGCCTATATGCAAACTCAACGGCTTTGATAGCAGATTCAATGGATATGCTGGCTGACGCAATTGTCTATGGTATTGCTCTATATGCCGTGAGCCGATCTTTAAAGCATAAAGCCAATGCAGCCCTTATCAGCGGTTACTTTCAGCTGACACTCGGAATACTGGTAATCTTTGACATAGTAAGAAGACTCGGAGAAGGTGAGCCTCACTCTTGGTTCATGATCGGCTTTGGTTTTGTAGCATTAATAGCAAACGTCATTTGTTTAGTTTTAATCAGAATGCAAAGCAATGGTGAAGTCCATATGCGTGCAAGCTGGATATTTTCAGCCAACGATGTGATCGCAAACTTGGGGGTCATTGCTGCTGGTGTTTTAGTGATGCTACTTGATTCTCGCTGGCCTGACATTGTGATTGGTAGTGTGATTGCAACCCTAATTTTAAGAGGGGCTTACCTGATTATTACTGATGCGAAGAAAGAGCTGAGCAACGCAGAGTTAACAAGCGAAAACAATAGCTGTAGTGGAAGTAAATCAAAATCATGTTCTTAAAGGAGATGGATAATGAGTGCTAATTATTTAGAGAAAACACAAATATTAGACTTAGATGATCACAGCATCCAATCTCTAATAGCAGATCGGAATTGGAATACAATGGATGAATACAACACAATAGGAGCTGCTTACACCTTTGTTAAAGATGAGATTCAGTTTGGTTACAACCGCAGCGATGATATATCTGCGAGTGAAGTTTTAGCGGATGGCTATGGACAGTGCAATACCAAGGGAAACTTGTTAATGGCTCTATTCCGAGCGCTTGGTATTCAGTGCCGATTTCATGGTTTCACGATTGACCAACAGCTTCAGAAAGGCGCTATTCCTTCTTATGTATTTTGGCTTGCCCCAAAATCCATTATCCATAGCTGGGTAGAAGTGCTCTATGAAGGTAAGTGGATCAATTTAGAAGGCTTCATTCTCGACGAAGCTTACCTAAGTTCAATTCAATCCAAATTCAGTCAAGCTAAAGATAATTTTTGTGGTTATGGAATAGCTACTACCTGCATAAGTAACCCAGAGACGAACTGGGTTGGTAAAGATACTTATATTCAAAAAGAAGGCATACACGACGACTTTGGCTTTTATGACTCACCCGATGAATTCTATGCTGAGCAGGGAACCAATCTAACGGGTATTAAACGTTGGGCGTACCAAAACTTTATCCGTCATATCATTAATTGGAATGTACAAAGGCTTAGAAGAAAAAATGTAACCGCCGAGGCTCAACATGCATAACCACTCTCACGGTCATGATCACCCTCACAATGATGAGGACGCTTCGAGACGCATTGGCTGGGCTTTTTTTCTAAACCTCACGTTTACCATCATCGAATTTATCGGAGGTTGGTTAACCAATAGTACGGCAATCATGGCAGATGCTATCCATGATTTAGGAGATAGCATCTCCATAGGCACCGCATGGGGATTAAATAAGCTCAGTAACAAGCCTGCCTCTAGCCAGTTTTCATATGGTTACAAGCGCTTTTCATTGCTTGGCGCATTGATTAACGGTTTGGTATTAACTGTTGGTTCTGTTTTTATACTAATTGAGGCCATACCAAGATTAGCTAACCCCGAAATGCCTCAAGTCGAAGGAATGCTTTTATTAGCTATTTTTGGCATGGTGGTAAACGGTTACGCTGCCTATAAGCTAAGTCATGGAAAGACCTTAAATGAACGAGTTTTAAACTGGCACTTGCTTGAAGACGTTTTAGGTTGGATAGCTATATTTATTGTATCAATCGTATTGATGTTTGTTGAATGGCCCATACTCGATCCTATTTTATCAATTGGGTTTACCCTTTTTATTTTATTTAATGTTGTAAGAACACTGAAAACGACACTTATGCTCTTCTTGCAAGCGACACCAGATATTGATCTTATTGAAAATATTAAATCGAAAATAGTTTCTAAAGCCATTGTGGGTGAAGTACATCACTTACACATCTGGTCACTTGATGGTGAACACAACGTTTTAACCGCCCATATTGTTTTAAACACTGAAATATCTAACGAAGAGCTGAAATCGTACAAGCTAGAGTTGCGACAGGAGCTTAAAGAGTTTGATTTTGCTCATACAACAATTGAAATAGAGTTCATAGACGAGCAATGTCGTGACGCAAGCTAAACGATAGTGTTAACATTGGCATAACTAAGAGATAGTTGAAACGAAATGAATATTAAACAATTCCCTGCATACATCATGATAGTGCTGATATTACTTCAGTCATTTTCTGCTGTGGCAAAAGTTGCTGATGTTCATATTGTTGATTCCGAGCATATAAAAACCGAGCATGTTCATGCTTTAGATGACCACATTTCTTCTGAAAAATTAATACAATCATCAGCAGATAATGACCAACACAACCCCGCTGATTGTCATCATTGCGGACACTGCAATGGCTCGCATGTACAGTTTGCTACGCATGTTTACATCAGTAGAGACATTGATTTCAAATCAAGTCAGGTATTTGATTATTTAAAAGTAGTCATTGAAGCTCCCCCTTCCAGATTACTTCGACCTCCCAAAAGTTAGTCCTTTTATTTAATTGGCGCGTTAGGCGGTGAAGCCAACGCTCGTTTCATAAAATAAACAGGACAAAATATGAATATGTCTTATTTTAAGGCCCCCGTACTTGCTTGGAAGAAAGTAAAACGGTTGCTTCTGTTGTCGTTTTTAGTGACAACTAATAATGTATTTGCAAATGACTTAACTGTTGATTCAGTTTCATTGTCAGAGGCAATACAACGAACACTTGCAAACAACCCACAGCTAACAGCTTTTAAATACAAACAAAAGCGTTTAGACGGCGAGTTAGCTACCGCAGGGTTAAAACCTGAATATAACGTCAGCGCTGAATTGGAAAACTTTGCAGGTACAGGTGATGTATCTGGATTCAGCGACGCTGAACTTACCTTATCAATATCTTCCGTGGTGGAATTGGGAGATAAGGTAAATAGCAGAAAGCTTTATGTTAATGCCCAACAGCAAGCAATAGCTGTTGAAAAAAGAATACAAACACTCGATATTTTGGGTGAAGTAGCAGCTCGCTATATCGATGTTTTGACGTTACAGCAAATCATGCTCGTCAATGAAAATGCAGAAAAGCTAGCACGAGAAACCTATCAAACTGTCTCCAAAAAAGTTCGTGTTGGTTCGGCACCGTCATCAGAGCAAAAACGAGCTGATGCAGCTTTAGCAACAGCTCGACTAAAGACGCTAACCATTTCCAAGCAGTTAGAGGCCAGTGTTCGTAAGTTAGCTATTATGTGGGGAGAACAATCACCGCAATTCTCTCGTGTATCAGGCGATTTATTTGCACTTCCCAAAACAATATCACTCGAATACATCATGGCTCAACTTTCTCAAAGTCCTCATATATTAGCTTATGCAGAGCAATCGAGAATTCAGCAAGCTCAATTACAATCAATCAACGCACAAAGCCACGCTAATATAACGTGGAGCGCAGGTGTGAAAAGACTTGAAGGTAGCAATGAGACTGCGTTGGTTGCAGGAATTAGCGTCCCTCTGTTTACGAGTGATAGAAATAGAGGCAGCTATCAATCTCAAAAAGCAAAACTCGATGAAGTTGAGCAGCAACGGAAAGCCAGTGAGCGAGCAATTTACAGCCAATTAGCGACATTTTATGCGGCTCAGGAAGAGGCTCGCCTTACGGTTGAAACCTTACAAACCAGTATTATTCCGCCTCAAGAAAGTGCTTTGTCATTAGTGCAAAAAGCCTATTCGGACGGGCGCTTTAGTTATTTAGAGCTAGTTTCAGTTCAAAAAGAGCTTATTGAGATGCAATATGCGCTTATTTTTGCCGCAAGTGAGGTTCACAAACAAAGCGCCTCCATTGAGTCCTTATCAGGCATTCCATTAATTTCTTCCGGCAATACAGAAAGCCAACTTTCAAGCTTTATTGAGAATTAATCATGAAAAAGAAAAATATATTAAATTCACCAATCAGCCTTTTCAAATTAATGCTTGTTGCTGTAATTGGTTTCACCTCCATCACGACCTCAGCCAGTGAAGAACACAAAGATGAAATAGTCTCTATGTCTGTTGAGATGGCTAAACAAAACAGCATTGAAACAGTAGCAGCAACTAGCGGTGTTATTCATAACGAAGAAGTTGTATATGGAAAAATCGTTGCCGATCCTGCCTCACTTGCGCACGTTAACGCTAGATTCGATGGTGTTATTAAGGAAGTAAAAGTCAATCTCGGCGAAGAGGTCAAAAAAGGTGAAACGTTGGTAGTGATTGAATCCAATGAGAGCTTAAATCAATATTCGATAAAAGCACCAATGTCTGGGCGTATAGTCGCTAGGCAAGCCAATATTGGCGAGCTTACAAATGGTGAAAACTTGCTGACAATAGCCAATTTTGACGTGGTTTGGGCACAACTATCAGTGTTTCCTACTCAGCTAAGTAAGGTTAACGCTAACCAGCAGGTGCTAATTCATAGCACTGAATTTAATCAAAGTGCGCAAATTAGCTATTTAACACCATCACTAAACGACAAGCCATACTCATTGGCATTTGTAAAATTGGATAACAAAACCAACAAGTGGCCGCTTGGCACTGTAATTAAAGGTGCGGTTACGACCAGTCAACACTCTGCTCCAGTTGTTGTGCCAAAAGGAGCCATTCAAGAGTTTGAAGGCAAAGATGTTGTTTTTATTAAAGAAGGCAATGAATACCACCCTAGCGCCGTAAAAACTGGCGCTTCAGACGCTATCAATATTGCTATCATCGACGGTTTGAACGTCGGCGAAAGTGTGGTTGTAAAGAACAGTTATCTGCTAGTTGCTGATCTAAAAAAATCGGAGGCTGGACATGAACACTAATCTCCGACCTTTTTGTCCTCTACATATTGGCTTCAGTATTATCGAGGTGAAAATATGATCGCTTGGATACTAGAATTATCTATCCGTAGACGTGGTACTATGTTGCTTATGGCCTTGTTTATCATCGCTTTAGGAATATGGAACTATCAGAAGCTACCTATTGACGCTGTGCCAGATATAACCAATGTACAGGTACAAATAAACACGCAGGCTCAAGGTTATTCACCTTTGGAAACAGAGCAACGGATTACGTTTATCGTCGAAACGGGCTTGGCGGGTTTACCTAAGCTGGATTATACCCGTTCACTTTCTCGATATGGCCTGTCGCAAGTGACTGTTGTGTTTGAAGAAGGCACAGATTTGTATTTTGCCAGAAACCTAATCAATGAGCGACTTAGCGCAATTAAGGAGCAACTACCGTTTGGCATTGAACCAGAAATGGGACCAATTGCTACGGGCCTCGGTGAAATATACATGTACAGTATAACTGCCGACGAAAGTGCAAAGCAGAATAATGGCTTACCCTATGATGCGATGGCGTTAAGGGAGATCCATGACTGGGTAGTGAAACCACAACTTGCATTGGTTAAAGGGATTACGGAAATCAATGCAATTGGTGGCTATAAAAAGCAATACCATATCAATCCCGATCCGTTAAGGATGTTGCACTTCGGTATTACCAGTGAAGCACTATCAAATGCAATAATGCGAAATAATGCAAATCAAGGGGCTGGATTCATCGAAAGAAGCGGACAGCAAATTCTTGTTCGTTCACAAGCTCAGTTGCAATCTATTCAAGACATCCAAAACGTCATTATAAAAAGCGACGACGGCACACTTGTAAAAGTTAAAGATGTCGCCGAAGTTGCGATAGGAAAAGAGCTAAGGACAGGAGCTGCATCACTGGAAGGCAAGGAAAGTGTGATTGGCACCGCAATGATGCTGGTAGGAGAAAATTCACGCTCGGTGGCATTGGCTGTTGGTGACAAGCTTAGTGAAATCCAAAACAGTTTACCTCAAGGCGTGTCCATAGTTCCCTTATATGACAGGACAACTCTGGTTGATAAAGCAATTAGCACCGTACAGAAAAATCTTATTGAAGGTGCATTACTGGTTATCTTCGTATTGTTCCTATTACTGGGTAACATACGCGCCGCTTTGATTACCGCCGCAGTAATTCCTTTGGCAATGTTGGCAACAATCACGGGCATGGTTCAAAGCAAAGTCTCTGCGAATTTAATGAGTCTGGGAGCCTTAGATTTTGGATTGATTGTCGATGGCGCGGTAATAATCGTTGAGAACTGCATTAGGCGGTTAGCAGAAAGCCAAAAACGAAATAGTTCTGTCATTTCCCTGAAAGAACGCCTAGACATTGTTTATTCTGCTACCAATGAGGTTATACGACCTAGTGTTTTTGGCGTATTGATCATAACGATTGTCTATTTACCTTTGTTTACCTTATCGGGTGTCGAGGGCAAAATGTTTCATCCGATGGCCGCAACGGTGATAATCGCTCTATTGTCTGCAATGGTATTTACCTTCACGCTAGTCCCCGCTGCGGTTGCTTTATTCTTGAAAGGCAAAATCAGCGAAAAAGAAAGTCCAGTAATTGTCGGCGCTAAGTCAGTTTATAGTCCTGTTTTGAAGTGGGCTTTAAAACTACGTTGGCTAGTTGTTTGCGGCGCTGCTTTACTTGTGACATTTAGCATATTACTTGGTAGTAAATTAGGATCTGAATTTGTTCCTCAACTTAATGAAGGTGACATTGCACTGCACGCGATGCGTATTCCGGGCACGGGTATTGACCAAGCTGTAGAAATGCAGAAGGTACTTGAACAACAAATTATGAAATATGATGAAGTTGTTACGGTGTTTTCAAAAACGGGCACAGCAGAAGTTGCGACAGACGCGATGCCGCCAAATGTGACTGATACTTTTCTGATATTAAAGCCGAGAGAGCAATGGCCCGACCCTAATTTAACGAAAGAGGATTTTGTTGAAAGGCTGGAAAAAGATCTCAGCTCTATTCCCGGCAATAATTATGAGTTTACTCAACCAATTCAGATGCGATTTAACGAATTAATTAGCGGAGTAAGAGCTGATTTAGGGATTAAGCTCTACGGTGATGATCTATCCCAACTTGTCATTTCTGCACAAGAAGTTTTGGCTACACTCAATACAATTTCAGGTGTTGCTGATGCGCGGCTCGAACAAGTTGATGACGTGCCTATCTTTACCGTTAACCCCAAGCCTGAAGCATTAGCGCTATACGGGTTGGATGCAAGCGACTTACAGTCTTGGTTAAAAACAGTCGTGTCAGGTGAAGGCGCAGGGTTAATATTCGAAGGTGATCGTCGATTTGAAATTGTAGTTAGATATCCTGAGCTGTTGAGAGCCAACCTTGATCAGCTAGGTAATTTGCCAATCGCGACAGAAAGTGGTGAGTTTGTACCTGTAAGCGAAGTTGCAGAGTTAAATTATACGACAGTTCCAAGTCAAATAAGCCGAGAAAATGGTAAGCGACGAATTGTAATTACAGCAAATGTTAGAAACCGAGATCTAGGCTCATTCGTACAAGAGGCACAGCAAAAAATTCAACAAAATGTTGAATTGCCTGCTGGTTATTGGCTTGAGTACGGCGGAACATTTGAGCAACTTGAGAGTGCAACGCAAAGATTATCCATCGTAGTACCTGCCACATTGTTTGTAATTTTGACACTGCTTGTCATAGCATTTAGTTCAATAAAAGATGCCCTGATCATATTTAGTGGTGTGCCTTTAGCACTTACAGGCGGCGTATTGGCTTTGTGGTTAAGAGACATGCCTCTTTCAATTTCTGCTGCTGTTGGATTTATCGCTCTTTCAGGGATAGCTGTATTAAATGGACTGGTGATGCTGTCATTCATTAAACAGCGATTACTTGAAACAGGAGAGCTAATAAACTCAATTATCGAAGGTGCAACTATCAGGCTTCGCCCTGTATTAATGACCGCTTTGGTTGCTAGCTTAGGTTTCATTCCTATGGCATTAAACGTCGGAACTGGGGCTGAAGTTCAGAGGCCATTAGCAACGGTGGTAATTGGAGGGATTATTTCCTCTACTTTACTTACTTTAGTTGTTTTGCCTGTTCTATATAGAATTGTTTACAGTAAATACAAATCTTAACTTTAATTTAGAGGCTTCTCGTAATGTTTTCGAGAAGCCTTTTGTTAAGTTACTTTTGCTCGTTCAGGTGTGTAAAAAGACCTATTTAAAACTAAATTACTTTTAAGACGCCGCGATACATTTGTATCTGACAATGAAACTCATGCTCTCCCTGTGACAAGTTTAATAAGGTAATTTGAGTAATTTCATTTAACTTAAGCTGTTCGCTTATATCCAATGAAGGAATAAGCATTATTTCAGCGCAGGGGGATTGCTCTTTATGACCGTTATGAACGCACGTCATTATTGCTAATTGCGCAGATTATGAATGAAACTGGTAAACGGATTATCATTTTTTGTACTGACAGAACCATTAATAATCTTTGAACAATCGCCCCGTTTGTGAGTACTTTCAATGTCCTCAAGAATAGACTTTAATGATCGGCCTAGCCGATCAAGGCGAGTAACTATTACCTCATCACCCTACCTGATGAAATCGATTAGCTTCTTTAACTTTTTTCATTTCTAACCGAAGTACCAGACACATTGCCTTATAATATTTTTTTACAACCATAATAGCCCAACTGAACAGTTGAGCATTCAAATCTTGTTCTCTAGTAGATACTCTTGCAAAACCACTTTCATGTGTAGGAAACTTTTAGCTTTCGGACATGAACGAGATAAAAGATCAATATTCGTTCATTTAAAAAGTGAAATAAATGACAACTCTAACTATCAAGATTAATTCTTCCACATGCTTTAACTGTGTCTTCACTTGTACACGAGCTTACATTTGTTGAAGCTCAGCTTGTAGTACTTTGAGTTCCCACATTAGATTGTTAACTAAAGCCAATTCCGCCTGTGTCTATCACAAGTTCAAAACTCAAACTCTAAATATAAGCTGATTTGATCTCCTTCAAAGAAGATTTTTTGCCCATAAACTCTTACACCGAAATGTGTAGATTAGTACTGATTCACAATAATTGCGCTGAAATTGAGTCAATCGTATTACAAATACTCTTATTGATACTGGCTCATTACTTGCAATTTTTCGAGAACATGACCACATGTAGAGAATAATAGGCTAACAGTGGGAAATATTTACACTATCAATGTAAGGATTACTTATGAAATACTCAAGATTTGCTGCAATGATCATCACCTCAACCATTGCTATGTTTGTCATGATGTATCTCAACACTTACGCAGTATCACATATATGGTTTAGTGAAACGCGTATCTATATGGCGTTGTATATGGGAGCAGGTATGGCAATGATCATGCTGGCCTTTATGCTTGGCATGTACAGTAACAAGAAGCTCAACATGGCTATTTTTCTATTGGCGACAATACTGTTCGCCATATGTCTTTATCTTGTTCGCTCTCAAAGCACAATTTCTGACACTGCCTACATGAAAGCGATGATTCCTCATCACTCCATTGCTATTCTTACTAGTGAGCATTCAACTTTGGAGGATGTACGCGTGCGTGAATTGGCAAATGGTATTATTAAAGCCCAACGAAAAGAAATAAAAGAAATGGAATGGCTGATTAAGGATATTTCTGAAAATGGAAAGGTCAGCTCACAAGCTCAGGCTGAGCAACGACCGCTCCCAAAGTTTGAAGGCACACTGAACAAAGGAGACTAAGATGACTAAGACAGCTACCCTGTACAGAATGGTCACTGACGAACATATCTGCCCCTATGGTTTAAGGTCGAAAGATTTGCTGGAGAGGCAAGGGTATGATGTAGAAGATCATAAGCTCACGTCAAGACAACAAGCTGATGACTTCAAAGATAAGCATGATGTCAAAACTACGCCACAAACCTTTATTGAAGGAAAGCGTGTCGGAGGATACGATGACTTAAGAGAGTATTTTGGTAAAGATGAAGCAGGTCAAACTGGCACAACCTACACGCCAGTTGTAGCCATTTTCTCGATAGCTGCACTTCTTGCTGTCGCATCTCAACATTTTGCTTCCGGCTCATTTATCTCCATCAGAACACTGATGCTATTTATAGCTTTTTCAATGACGCTCTTAGCGGTGCAAAAACTGAAAGACCTATACAGTTTCACAAATTCGTTTATTACTTATGATTTACTAGCGATGAGATGGATAAGATATGGTTATATTTATCCCTTCATTGAAGCATATGCAGGTATTGGTATGGTTGCCCAACTACAGCCTCTCGCAGTGGCACCATTTTCATTGTTTATCGGCACAGTTGGAGCAATTTCAGTTTTCAAAGCCGTTTACATTGACAAACGCCAGTTAAAGTGTGCCTGTGTAGGCGGCGATAGTAGTGTGCCACTTGGATTTGTATCGCTATCTGAAAACTTATTTATGATCGCGGGAGCATTGATTATGCTGCTGATGTAAAGGTATAGCTCTATTCGGCGGCTCCTTAACTGTTAAGATTAGACCTAGGATGCCAGCCCACACCTTTCTAATCCATATGTAACATTTTTTCTGTCGTACTGGCATCAAGATAACCAGAACTGAGCAAACAATCTCAAAGGTTGTACAAAATAACACTAAAGCTTTTTCATTAAGTTTTATTGTTATGCTCTTGTGGTGGCTTTCGCCACCACTTTATTAGTTTTCAAGTTCCACCATATCTTTCGCTGCAATGTCACCAGACACTAGCTTTACAGTTGCGAAATGATCATTCACAATTTTAGTAATTTGTACCGTTCCTACCTTTTCGATAGTGTAGGGATCGTCACCTTCACTCAATACTATTCTTTCATGGAATCTAATAACACTGTATTTTTGCCCAACCTCTGCGCCATGCTTAGCACCAATACAGATTAGAGTTCGATTATCAGAACTTTCTACTACCTGACCTCTCATCATGTATTTATGATAAAAAGTGGTATTAGAACAACCCACTAAATATAAACCGAATGTAAGCAATAAAAGAGCTTTTATATAGGGTGTTTTCATCACTGTTACCTCATTTGACTAACTAATTATCTATACACTTTTTTATGAATTCATTTGTTTTTCCGGCCAGCCCCCGAAGGTGCTTGATGACAACTCCAAGGCTTATGAACAGAGTTATCTTTGATGTTCTGATCAACAAATTTATAGTAACTTTCTTTAGTATGTGTCCACCAATCATCATGAACATCTGCGCCATACTTACGGATTACCTCCTCAATCCCATCAAGGCTTACGTTTGCGGCATCATAGGCAAGGTGTATTTCACCTTCTTTGATGTTGTAACTAACTTCATCTATACCAAAAAGCTGATCTATTTCTTTTACTAACTCGTCACAGCTTTCTTCTGTGACATTGCTAAGCTTTAGATTTCGAACAACTAAATTCTGCTCTCTAACGCCAACTCTATGATCTAAATCGCTCATAATTTTTCTCCTAATGTTTGTGTGAATGCTGTTGATTGCTATCTTTAATTTCTTCCATTTTCCGGTTCATCTGCGGCATCATGTTTTCCATCATTTCCAGATGATGTTCAGCCATTGCAATTTGTTTATGTATAGGTTTGTCTTCCATATCTCGATGCATGATCTGCATAATTTTCATCATTGAACGTCTATGTTTATGCATCATTCTTTTTTGCTTTTCAGGATCTTGTTCAGATTTAATTGCTAAAACTTCTTTTTTCATTTCCATCATCTTTTTATGCATTTTTTCCATATTTTCATGCGACATTGCCATGCCTTGATGCATATCAGAATTATTCGCACCTTCATGTTTATGCTCATTGTTTTGAGCAAATAAACTTGTGGCCGCCAATAGTGAGCTGACAAATAAAATTGATTTACCTAACGTTTTCATGATTTTTACCTTCTATGTTTTTATTAAAATTTGGAATCCAACTTGGTGTCGATTCCATATATCTGTGGTACTCCGAACCAAACTCGGCAATCGCTTGTGCTTCTTCGCGTTTCGCTAGCTTGACGTAAACAACGACTAAGATTGGAAACATCGCAAGTGTTGGGATGGTCGGCCACTGCAATAAAAAGCCGAACATGATTAGAATGAATGCTACATACTGTGGATGACGACACCTTGCATACCATCCTGTGGTCGCTAATTGATGATTTTTTTGCGCGTGATGTAATACATTCCATGCTGAAGACAACATAAAGAAGCCAGCAACAATAAATACCATACTCGCTATATGAAATGGGTCCCAATGGGCATCACCTTCAAAACCAAAGAAAGTATGCAATAAGTGCCCATTTTCATGCGCAAAGAAGTTAACTTCTGGATAGGTCTCCGTCAGCCATCCCGATAGAAAATAGATAGTTAAAGGAAAGCCATACATTTCAGTAAATAGGGCAACAATAAAGGCGGAGAACGCTCCAAGGCTTCGCCAATCAGTAGATGTTTTTGGTTTGACAAAACTAAAGGCAAAAAAGATAAAAATTGCTGAGTTCAGTATCACCATTGACCATAAGCCATAATCATATGTCTCATTCATCACTGTTCTCCTTTTTATGTGATTCCTTACGTCCTTCTTCTAAACCTTGTATGTAGCCGTCACGATAGGCAGCATTTTTATCCGTGAGTTCTTGAAAGCTCTCTTCCTTTTTCTCATCAGGCGCATGTGAATGATCGTGGCCATGTTTGCCATGACTGCCATGCATAAATACGTGCATCAACGGGCATAGCAATAAAATCAAATAAGGAAGAAATTGCAGTACATGCTGTCCATGTTCAAAGATTAAAAAATAGGTGGCTGCCGCAATAAGCACCAATGCAGCCCAACCCGTGGGTGTTGACCAAAATTTAGGGTGCTCATTTTTCATATTGGCCTCCTATTGACCTTAAATCTTCCGCTGAAGCTTCAGACTTAGAATTTATCCAGAAGAGATTATCCACAGGGGAGATACTAACTAGTCCTTCTCCTTCAACGTTGGTATACGCTGCATCAAGCAAAACTTTAGCAACATGTTCTGCATCATCAAAAGCAACATAAATTGTCATAACTATATGTGCTGATAAGTGATTTCTGTTGTAAGTATCAGCATATGCACCTCTGCCCGTTGCTTTATGAATGGTAAAGCCTTTATAGCCATGTGAAAGTAGTGCCTCTTCTACTCGTGTTAACACCATTTCATCGAAAATGGCGGTCACTTTTTTCATGTTCATAAACCCTCCTAAACAACCTTTAAGACACCGCGATACATTTGCATCTGACAATGAAACTCATGCTCTCCCGGTGATAAGTTCAATAAAGTAATTTGAGTAATTTCATTTAATTTAAGCTGCTCGCTTACCTCCAATGATGGAATAAGCATTGTTTCAGCGCAGGGTGATTGATCTTTGCGCATAAACTTCAGAGTGACAGGTTGACTAGCAGACACTTGGATTGAGGATGGTGAATACACGCCATCCCTCACTTCAATGAGTACTTCATTACCTTGAACAATTGTTTTATTGGGTTTGAATAGCCAAAACCACCAAACAATCAGTGCGATTAACACTAAGCCTAATAAGTTAATTAACATCATCGTGTTTCTCCTTAATTCTCTTTTGCTTTAAACAAGCGAAGTCGATTTGCATTTGACACTACAGTCAATGACGAAAACGCCATTGCAGCACCTGCAATTACAGGGCTAAGCAGAATGCCAAAGAAGGGATATAGAATCCCCGCAGCAAAAGGAATCCCGGCTACGTTATAGACAAACGCGCCAAACAAGTTTTGTTTTATATTTCGTAAAGTAGCTTTGCTTACCGCTATGGCATCAGCTAGGCCATGAAGTGAACCACGCATTAGGGTAATGTCAGCACTTTCGATAGCTACATCAGTCCCTGTGCCTATTGCGAAGCCAACATCGGCTAACGCTAGCGCAGGAGCATCGTTGATGCCATCTCCTGTCATACCAACAATTTCGCCGCCTTCTTGTAGCTCTTTCACCTTGTTGGCTTTATCTTCTGGCAGCACTTCAGCAAGAAACTCACTAATACCCGCTTTTTTGGCAACAGCAGCAGCGGTTTCCTTGTTATCACCCGTTAACATGATGACGCGTATACCATTAGCCTGAAGTCGTTTGATAGCAGAGATTGAGTCTGACTTAATAGGATCTGCAACAGCAATGATTGCTGCAAGTTCACCATCTACAGCAAAGTACATAGGTGTTTTGGCTTCTTTGGCTAAAGACTGCGCTTGTTCAACAAAGCCTGTGAGGTCTATGCCTTTTAACTTCATTAGTTTATCGTTTCCGAAAAGCAGGGCATTATTGTTGCAGTTTGCTTCTACACCAAAACCCGTAATGGCGTTAAACGCTTCAATTTTTAGTAACTCAATATCCTTATCTAACGCACTTTCAACAATCGCTTGCGCTAAAGGGTGCTCTGAGCCGCTCTCTAAACTTGCAGCAAGCTGTAGTACGTCTTTTTCGTCCGTAGCTTTTGCTAAAACAATATCGGTTACCTTAGGTGCCCCTTCAGTAATAGTGCCCGTTTTATCTAAAATCATGGCAGTGATTTTAGAGGCGGTTTGCAGTGCTTCACCGTTTCGAATAAGCACGCCTGCTTCTGCGGCCTTTCCTACTCCGACCATGACAGACATGGGCGTTGCCAAGCCCAAAGCACATGGGCAGGCAATAATGAGTACAGTAGTTGCTGATACGATGGCAAAAGCAATTGCTGGCTCAGGTCCAAAGTTAAGCCATGCTAGCGCACTTAACACAGAGATGATCATGACAACAGGAACGAAAAAAGCTGAAATAACATCAGCCAAGCGGCCAATCGGCGGTTTAGAATTTTGTGCTCGTTTCACCATATTGATGATTTGCGCAAGCGCCGTGTCTTTTCCAACACGTGTGGCTTTAAACATAATCATGCCTGATTTGTTCAAAGTACCAGCGACAACCTCATCTTCTTCGGCTTTTTCAACAGGCATAGGCTCGCCTGTCAGCATGGACTCATCAATAGAGGTGTGCCCTTCCAATACCACACCATCGACGGGAATTTTTTCGCCCGGTTTTACCTTTACAATATCGTTAAGTAAAACCTGCTCAATACCAATCTGAACTTCTTTGCTATCACGAACTACGGTTGCCGTTTTGGCCTGCAAGCCGATAAGACGCTTAATGGCCTCAGAGGTTTTACCTCTGGCTTTTATTTCTAATGCCAGACCTAAATCAATTAAGCCAATGATCATGGCGGTAGCTTCAAAATAAACATGCCGTGCCATTAATGGAACGGCGTCAGGTGCAAACACGACAACCATCGAATACACCCAAGCTGTACCTGTTCCTAAAGCTATTAAAGTGTCCATATTAGCGGAGTGGTTTTTAAAGCTTTTCCAAGCGCCAACATAAAAATGCTTACCTGAAAAATACATAACACCAAAAGTTAAAATGCCTACAACCAGCCAAGACATGCGTTCAAGGTTTGTTTCAACCGTCATTTCTCCAACCACAATGCTGTAGATCATCAAAGGAACACCGAGTGAAAGGGCAATAAACGTATCGCGCATTAGTTTTTTATAATATGCCCAATCAGCCGCTTCTTTCTCGTCAAGCGCATCTGCTGCCGAGCTATCATCAATTGGCTTCGCGTTATACCCCACAGACTCAACAGCTTTGATCAATTCTTCTGTCTTAGCTGTCCCAGAAACTGTTACAGTCCTATCAGCAAAATTCATTTCCGCACTGACTACACCAAGAGTTGCCTTTAACGCCCCTTCAATTTTGCCTACACAGCTAGCACACCCAGCTCCTTCAATGATGAGCTGTTGGTTATGTGATACTTTCTCCAACGTATTCTCCTTACTTTTACACGAAGAGGATTGAGCTTTTGCCTGACAGCAACAGCCTGATTCGGTTTCTATATTTGTATTAGTAGTCACCATTTTTCCTCCTATGCCTTTTTAATTTGCTCAAAGTTTTCGATGAGATGACAAACCATGTTTGCAGTCGGCGCTTTGTCTTCCATTTCTTCCCATTGAGAAAGAGCTGAAGACATTTTTCCTCGAAGTGCCAACATTGCTTGAAACTGTTTTTCTGTTTCTTCAAGCCTCTCTTTGATCAGGCTTCTGACTAATGGGCACGCACTTTTACCATCTTCAGATTCATTAAGAATTTGCTTGATATCAGCAACGGAAAAACCAAGGTTTCTGGCACTTAAAATGAATTTAAGTCTCGATACTTCTTTATTCGAGTATGACTTGTAGCCGTTCACTGACTTAGCAGGTTTTAACAATCCTAATCTGGTGTAATAGCGCACCGTATCAGCAGTCGTTCCAAGGCTTTTTGCCAGCTCCGCAACTTTCATATTCACTCCTCAGTTTTTAGATAAGTTTGTACTCTCATCTTCAGCTTAGACCTGTGTCTAAGACACAGGTCAAGTACTAATTCTAGTGAATAAGCTAAAAACTAATTTTTTGGTAAAAGAGAAATCTCGGCCAAAATCGACAGCATTAAGTACTGTAAATGGCAATAGTTTGAGAATTTTCATAGTGCCTTCAAAATATCGTACTAATCGTTCAAAACAGTTGGTTATTTAAACCAATGAATAAATCGTTCTATTTTTGATGGGAGTGGCGAAAAAAAGGCGCACTGATCCCGTGATTAGCCAATAATTGGTGGACGATAAAGTAAGAGATGGATACCAGATTTTGGTAGAGGTGTACGCTGTAGAAATAGCTCAGAGTAAATATTGCAAATACCTTCCTCTTGCGCTTGCACAAGATAGGCATTTAAATGAAAGCTTGAACAAAATCCCCCCTCACAACAAACACAATCACTAGCTTTGCATTTTTCACATACTTCATCACCATGACGGTTTTTAGAATCTTGCGAATTTTCAGTGTGATAGTGACTATTGTCATTCATTGATTGATGATGCATATTTTTGCTTGGTTGTATAATATGCGTGTCGGAAGATCCATTTTGATGTTCTTCACAATTCATTGGTTTAGCAATAGCAAAGCCATGCTGCGTAAGCAACAGAGTAATTACCACTATTTTAAACCACTTGAAAAGTCCAAACATTTTAATTCCTTATTTATCACCTACAATATTAGCCACTTTATAAAAATAATTTTATGATCTTGATCAACCTTTGAACTAAAACCTAAACTTTTTACTTTTTACTTTTTACTTTTTACTTTTTACTTTTTACTTTTTACTTTTTACTTTTTTAAACAGCTTTAACTTCACAAGTATAAAAGGGGTGTCTAATTTATACTCATGAGATTGAAGCCAAGCATGAGCACCATTAAAAGAAATAAAAACCCTACGCTCATAACTAGGTATTGAGTAATGGATCATTTTTCCAATTGTTCAGCTTTAAGCGCAGTACTTTGCAACAATCGGTTCTATCCCGGGCACATCCAATTCCCGTTCATCAAAAGTGATAAAATGGCCTATTGTACGTCTTTCAATGGCGATGTTTTTTGCCTTGACTCTTTAACCTTAACCATTCGCCAACTTTACTTCTTAGCTGATATTCCACCTTGATAGGTATACACCAGACTGGCACCGATTGAAAACAAGAAGTAGCTTACTATTACTGCTCTTAGTTCTTTCCAAAAAAACTATTAGCTAGGCCTTTCCTAACATAACTAAAATGGTTTAAATCCCAAAAAACGAAAGCTACCATCAATATAGTTGCGGTAGCTCTCATCAAGTCAATATAGTATTTCTTCATATCAGAGCCAGAACTTGATACCTGCAACAAAAGCAGTATCACGAGTACTTTGCCCATTTAACTTCGCAAAGTCGGCTGTATTACCAAATTTATTTGTCCACTCAACGCCAACATAGGGAGCAAACTGGCGGGTAAACTCATAACGAACCCGAAAACCAATAGCACTGCTAGACAAGCCACTACCAAGGTTATTTTGGACGTCATCCTTACCGTAAAGCGTCAACTCTGCTCGTGGTTGAACAATTAACTTTTGAGTAAGTAATAGCTCATACTCAGCTTCGATCGAAAATGCACTATTACCTTGCTCTCCTAAATACGCAGTCATATCAATTTCAAACCAGTAGGGGGCTAGACCTTGTAAACCAAAAGCTAGCCATTTGCGGTTTTCACCTTCGTTATTGTAATCAAGTCGAATACCGACTTGTGTATCCCAATAAGCAGATATTGCGTGGCCCCATAGAAAATCTGTTTGGTTCTCCTCTAAATTACCTTCGCTAAAATCTCCTTCAGTTTTGATGACTAATCTATCAAAAGTAGTGCCATACCATGCCTGAAAGTCAAAAACACCTGCGTTTGTTTGCTCATTATATTCAAGACGATCCCCTAGTAGCGCGTAAAATGAATGCTCATCTGCCAAAGTCAGTCGTTTGTCGCTACTGAGTGCATAAGGACCTTCAGTCAAAGTTGTACCTGCTGCATAAGCATGGGGGTCTCTAGCATCTTTAGGTGCATCTCCACCTTGTGCTTGCATTTTAGAATCACCCATCTCAGTCATCTCATCTTTTGCAGATACAGATACACTTATAAGGGGCAAACCTATTAATAATAGTCTTAACGTATTGGTTAGTATTAATTTTTTCATGATACAACTACCTCTCTAAACATACCTGCATCCATGTGGAATAATAAATGGCAATGCCATGCCCAGCGACCTACGTCATGAGGTGTTGTTAAAAAACTAATTCTTTGCGCTGGTTGTACAGGGATAGTATGGCGACGAACCTGTACATCACCTTTTTCATTCTCCAAATCGCTCCACATACCATGCAGGTGCATGGGATGTGTCATCATTGTATCGTTTTGTAAAATAACTCTTAAACGTTGATTATGCTTCATGTGAACTGGCGTGCTTTTTCCAAATTCCAAGCCATCAAATGACCAGCTATAACGCTCCATGTTTCCAGTTAAATGTAATTCAATTTCAGCCTCTGGCTCTTGCTGGTTTGTAATTCCCTCAAGAGAATGTAAATCTGCAAGTGTTAAAACACGGCGTCCATTTTTACGTAAACCTATACCGGGATCATCAAGGTTTGTTCTAGGCATATCAACACGCATATCAACAGAAGCTCCATACTCTGTTTTTGCATGACGCACTTTAGTGCTAGCAACAGCTAATGGGTTTTTAGTCATTCCATGTTTACTATGATCCATTGCCATCGCTCCATGACCCATTGCACTATGATCCATTTTATTAGAATTCATGCCCGACATGTCTGCCATACCTGCCATCGCGGAATGCTCACCACCTTGGGCCATATTCCCCATCATATCTGTCATCGTTAACCATTCAACGGGATCTAGAGCAGGTACTGGTGCATCAATATTAGGTGCCATTGATAAAGTACCTTTAGCATAACCTGAGCGATCCATGCTTTGTGCAAAAATCGTATATGCATCATTTTTTGGCTCGACAAGTACATCATAAGTTTCACCGGGACCAAATCTAAATTCATCTACTGTCACAGGTTCAACATTTTGTCCATCAGCTTGTACAACTGTTAACTTCAGCTCAGGTATTCTTACATCAAAAAACGTATTGCTAGAACCGTTAATAAATCTAAGCCTAACCTTTTCGCCAGCTTTAAACATTCCACGCCAGTTTGTCAAAGGCGCACAACCATTCATTAAAAAAGTCATTGCAGATGCTGATAAGTCTGCAAGATCTGTAGGGTTCATTCTCATTTTATTCCACATTTCCCGGCGTTGTAGCGCATTTGAAACGCTGCTATTTGAAATGTCATCAAAAAACTCTGGAACAGTAGGTTGATTAAAGTTAAATACATCGCTCTGTACTTTTAACTTGCGGAACAAATCCATTGGGTCATCATCAGTCCAATCAGACAATTGGATAACATGCTCATTGTCAGCACTAATAATATCCTTTTCTCTTGGCTCAATAATTAATGCGCCGTACATACCTGTCATTTCTTGAAAGCCACTGTGTGAGTGATACCAATATGTGCCGCTTTGTTGCAGCTTAAATTTATAAACAAAGGTTTCACCCGGCATTATACCTTTAAAGCTAATACCCGGTACGCCATCCATTTGATACGGAAGAATGATCCCATGCCAATGAATTGAACTCGGCACTGATAATTTATTAGTTACCCTGATAGTAACGTCATCACCTTCTCTGAGGCGCAAGGTAGGAGCTGGTATTGAGCCATTGATTGTTGTAGCCATTCTTACAACACCTGTGAAGTTTACGGGTGACTCATCTATCACCAGATCTATTATTTCTCCACTTAGTTCGGGCACAGTACCTGTTATTGTTCCAGCCACTAAAGATGAAGCAGCATGAAGAATGCTTGGAAAAGCAGCTAATATACCGCCAGCAGCTAAACCTTGTACAAAGCGTCTACGCGGTGTAGAAATTTGATGTAATGGATCTTTAATTCTCATTTTACTCTCCGAGGTTTGACCAATAAATTAGTGTGACCAATGAATGTGCTTAATTTTCCATTCACCGTTTTGCTTTTCGAGAACCATTGTTTCCATCCCTTGATAATCACGTTCTTCACCATTGTAAGTACCTTTAGTTTGACTACGCGAGGCAGAGATAGCTGTATTTCCAAGTATCGTCACTTGATGTTCAAGTGTGTCGCTCTTCATCGCTGCTAAATACTTCATATCCGACAACATATGATGATGAGCATATTCATCAGCGCTCCTTTCAACGCGGCCTCCCTCGAAAATGGTGACATCATCCGCTAACTGCGCTCTAGCCTGTTTTTGATTGCCAGTTTCAAGTGCTTGATGAAATGCCAAAACAACTTTTGCGGCTGGTGTATCTACACCTTTAAACAATCCTTTGTCTTTATTCTTATCACCATGAGCGTTTGCTGCGAAACTAAACGTCATTAATAAAACGAGTAGGATATTTATTGTTTTCATTTTCATTTTCTCTTTTAGGTTTTAATTTGCAGGGCCAACAACACTAGTAAGCCCAGCCGTTACAGATAAAATGGCAAAAGCTACTACCATTTCTATCGAGATAGATTTAGATAAAGCCTCTCTGCCTTGACTATTTTTAAGTTGTGGAACGAGTATTAGTTTATGTTTAGCAGCAAGTGCCAAAATAGACACTACAAGGGCCAATTTAAACAACAGTGTTTGTCCGTAACTTGAGCTTATTAGTGCATCAAGACTTCCGACCAATTGAATCACGAGCCAGAGGCCTGCTACCAACAATAGGCTCAATGTAAAACTTGCTTGTTTGCCAAAGCTTTCCATCAGCAAATGAAGTTCTGCATAACTTAGCTGATGGCAAGCCTGTTTTAGTGGCAATAACGCCCCAAACCACCATGCCATAACGAGCACATGCAAAATAAGCAAGCCTTTTTCAATTGTGCCTAACTCAGAAATATGACCCAGTAACGTGAATGAGTATGCAAGGATTAATAAACTCAACATTAAAGCGCTTTGTTTTAAGTACGAGTTCACAGCGAGTTTGAACCTTAAAGCTAAAGCGATTATTGCGGTAACTAGCCCAAGCGCTCGAAGCAAAGCTCCAGTGCCGACAGAGGAGTCCCACATAATAGCCAATATATCAGCGTCTATCGCCCCCTGAATTCCCTCTTCTGCCATTGCACCAGTACTGGCAAAGAACCAAGTAATATTAGCGATCAAAGCCATAACTATATAAGTTCTTGTCCACGTTAAATTCGCTATTACAGCATTAGTATGAGATTCATTATTCTCAAATATTTGCCTGAAAAATGTATAACCAGCAATACAGGCAAAGCCGACGTAAAATACAATTTTTGACAGTACAATGACTGTATTCCAGATATACATTTCCATATCAATCACACCGCCTATTTTAGTGAACCATAAAGCCGAAGCTATGTTTCATTTTATGACCATCGTTACCTAAGAAGGTTACATCCACAGCATAGTTTGCAGGAGCTAATTTAGGTAGTTTCCATGTAAATTTGCTAGTAGCGACTTTAGAAGGCTCGAATCCAAATTTAAATTCTTCGCCTTGTTTATTGGCCAATGAAACTTTTACAACCCGTACCTCTTTGGTGAACACCAAAGTTAACTCTTCTGGAGGATTCATTAGCATTGCATTATCAGCAGGCACACTTTTTTCAAGATGCACATGCGCAAATACCGCACTACTAAAAACGACACTGATTACGGTTAAAAATTTAATTAATGTTTTCATATATACCTCTATTTATTTAATGGATTAACGACTAAATTTATCTTTGAAAATTTGATTACTTGGAATCCCAGCATCTGTAATTATTTTTTCCACTTCACTCATCATTGCTTCTGGACCGCACAAGTAAAACTCAGCCAAAAGCAGTTCTGATTTTTGGTTCATATACGGCAGAAGTACTTTTTGAACATAGCCTGAGTGCCCTTGCCATTCTTCTGAAGGATTAGAAAGAGTAGGAATATAAGAGAAGTTTTTATGCTTCTCACTCAGTGACTTCAATTCATTATGGTATAGCAAGTCATCTTCAGTTCGCGCACCATAGATAAGAGTCAAACCACTTTTATCTTTATGCTTTTTCAACTGTTCAAAAATAATAGACCTCAGTGGTGCAAGTCCTGAACCCGCACCTATAAACACGCGACTAACTTTTTTATTTGAAGTGGCATAAAAATCAGAAAAAGGGCCTCTTGCAGTTATCGTTTCACCTACTTGGAGTGAACCTAAATAACTTGAACCTATTCCTGCTTTAAAACCATTCTTTGCGGTCTGCCAACGGATATTAAACATTAACTCATCAGACTCCTCGTCAAAGTTAACTAATGAGTAGTGGCGAGTTACACCGTTATGAGAAAATTTTCCATGATAGTAGCTATCCCAGTATTTTTCATAGCACTCTGGCATATCATCTGGACGTAAGCTATTCATCCCTGCTGGCACATCAAATTGCATATATGCACCAGCTTTAAATGCCAACTGTTTGCCTGATTTCAGCTTAAATTTCACTTCCTTGATAAAAGGAGTAATGAAATTAGTCGCAACCACAACTAGCTCATGATTTTCAATATTGCGATCAGTATTAACTTCAATCGAACTAATTTCAGAGAACCTATGCTGACATCCAAGCCGATAACCTTCCTTAAGTTGCTCCTGAGATAAATGTTCCTGTTCAGATAGTGTGATAGGTAATTTAGTTGAACTTAAGAACACGCATTTGCCACAAGTACCGCCACCACCGCAACCTGAAGGAAGGTATACATGTGAACTAGCTAGCCCTTCTAATACAGTTGAGCGACCAACTGCTGAGATGTCAGTAATAGTATTTTCATTGGAAAACGTCACTGCCACTTTTTGCCTGTTAGTGCCCCAACCTAGCTTCAGTAAACCACTTCTATACTGTTGTATCAGCCAAGTAACACCAGTAATTGAAAGGAATAGCGTTGCAAAAGCAAATGCAATGATCAACCAATGGTTAAATCCTCCAGAATTGCCATAGTCCATAAAGTGAAGCTTCATCATCAGATCTTTCAATCTGAAATCATCATTGGCATGGCGAAGTACTTGACCTGTAATACTATCTAAATAAATAGTTGTATTGTTCTCATCCTCAACGGCAACTTGCCACATAGGATTTTGCTGCCTTACGTGATCAGAAAACGGAGGTTGAGATAACACTGGAGTAGTTAACTTACCCTGTCCTGAGTAGGAGTTTTTTGCCAAAGTTAGTACTTGTTCTTCAGACAAATTAAATGGCTTTCCTGTTACAGCATCAAATAGCTTTGAGTGGCGCTCTTGATAGCTATGCTGCCCCTTATCGAACACAAAATGATAGTAAGGCTGATGTAAAACCCATATAAGGTTTACTTCCTGCGGAGCATTACTAGTAATGTCTTTAATAGGGAATAGGTCAAAGCCTGTAATGCTACCTTCATGATGAGAATGAACTCTAAGTTCATTACCACTGGCTTTACTGTGATCCATCAAATTGAAGTAAAGGCCCGTTCCCAACCAAATAAGCAGTTGTAAACCAACAAATAAAGAAAGCCACTTGTGTATCGTTGTATTTAACTTAAATAGTCGCATCAAATGACTCTCTTTTTATTTGGGGAAAGCACTCGGTAATAAGTCAATACTGCGCCAGTAATTGCTCCCATTAGACCTAGAGTTGCGACCAAGAACAAAAACCAGTTTGATACGTTTTCTCCATCATAGTAATCCATAATGTGGAACCGCCACATCCAATCAAACAATCGCCAGTAATCATGACGCTTGGCAACAAGTGATCCTGTTTGTTGACTTATATAAAATGTCGGTGTGGAGAATTGCTCAAACGTCACTCTCCAAACAGGTAAATGCCTTGGGGACAACTCAGCAGGCAAGTTTGTCGCTGACTTAATCAACCTTATGCTGTCGATTTGATGATTCAGCGCATAATGGTATTGTGCGATTTCTTTAGCCTTGGTTTCATCTACAAGGGCCTGAACAGCTCCAGTTTTAGCATCTATTGCTACTTTTCCATTTTCTCCATTAATAAAAGAATACAAAGGACGGCCCATACTTTGAGTAAGTGTAACTTGGCTAGCTTTAGGATAATCCGCAGCTAGCTTTACAATGGAGTAATCCATACTTGCTAAATCTATTTTGGCTTCCTCACTCTTAGCCAAGGTTTCGCCGTGTATATAGTGAATATCCATAGTCACCATATACACGCCTGTAATAGACCAGAAGAGGAATTGTATTCCGACAAATGCCATTAGCCATTTGTGATATTTTCTAGCCGTGCTAAGCATTATTCTCAGGCTCCACGTTAGAAAGCTCTTTGTTAAAGGCATTTACTTCAGGCTTTTTAATGATTGAGTAAATTGCAGGGAGTACAATAAGCGTGAGCAGCACAGCACTTGTCATTCCGCCTACCATAGGAGCAGCAATGCGGCTCATGACCTCAGAACCTGTACCAGTACCATATAAAATAGGCATTAAACCTATAATGATTGTAGCTACCGTCATCATTACTGGACGAACTCGTAAGCCAGCACCGTGCAATAATGCATCTTGATATGCATCATCTGAGATGAGTTCTGCTCGCTCCACCGCTTTTTCCTTAAGCTCAGCAAGTGCTTGATTAAGATAAACCAGCATTATCACGCCAATCTCAACCGCAACACCAGCTAGAGCGATAAAGCCCACACCAACAGCTACTGAGAAATTAAACCCTTCTAGATACATCAACCATAACCCACCGATCATTGCCATCGGCAAGGTAACGATAATGATAGCCACTTCACTAAACGCTCTGAAATTCAGGTAAAGCAGAATAACAATAATGGCGAGTGTTAAAGGCAATACATAGGTGAGCTTTTCTTTCGCTCTTTCCATATATTCGTATTGTCCAGCCCAAGTAATTGAATAGCCTGCTGGTAATGTCAGGTTATTTGCTAAGTGTTCTTTAGCATTTTCAACATAAGTACCTACATCAACGCTATCAATATCAATGAAAGTCCAACCATTGATTCTGGCATTCTCACTTTTAATACCCGGTGGGCCATTCTCTACTCGAATATCAGCAACATCACCTAGTGCAATGCGTTGACCACTTGGTGTTACAACAGGTAATCGTGCTAGCTGCTCAGGAGAATCTCGATAATCTTGCGGATAGCGCAGATTAACAGGGTAACGCTCTTGACCTTCTATCGTTTGTGTCACATTCATACCGCCAATCGCAGTAGAAACTACTTGTTGGACATCTTCGATATTTAACCCAAAGCGACTTGATTTATCTCGTGAAATATCAACCTTGATATATCGTCCACCTGCAACTCGTTCAGAGTAAACTGACGCTGTGCCTGTCACTTCTGGCAAGAGTTGTTCTATTTGTTGGCCGATATCCTGAATTACATCAAGTTCTGGTCCGGCGACTTTAATACCGACAGGCGTTTTTATACCTGTAGCTAACATGTCAATGCGGGTCTTGATTGGCATGACCCAAGCATTGGTTAAGCCCGGAAATTTAACCAACTTATCAAACTCAGCTTTTAACGACTCAGTTGTCACGCCTTCTCGCCACTCCTCCCGTGGCTTCAATTGAATAAAGGTTTCAATCATGGTTAGAGGCGCAGGGTCAGTTGCGGTTTCAGCTCGTCCTACTTTACCGAATACATTTTCAACTTCTGGCACAGTGCGAATAAGCTTGTCCGTTTGCTGCAATAACTCTCTTGCTTTACCGATTGAAATGCCGGGATATGTAGTAGGCATATACATAAGGTCGCCTTCATCCAATGGCGGAATGAATTCACTACCAATTTTATCGACAGGCCAAAAACCAACGATAGTCACTAATACTGCTGCGACTATTGTCAATTTTGGAAACTTCATGACTTGCTTTAAAACAGGCATGTAGATAGCAATCAATAATCGATTTAATGGGTTTTTCTTTTCAGAGACGACTTTGCCTCGAATAAAGTAGCCCATCAAAACAGGCACCAATGTTATTGCCAAGCCTGCTGATGCAGCCATTGCATAGGTTTTTGTATAGGCGAGCGGTGAAAACATTCTTCCTTCTTGCGCTTCTAAGATAAACACAGGTAAGAATGAGACAGTTATGATCAGCAAGCTAAAAAATAATGCAGGGCCTACCTCACTCGCAGCCTTAGCTACAATTTGCCAACGGTTTTCATCTGTTAGTGGTGTTTTCTCCATATGTTTATGCATATTTTCAATCATCACTATTGCACCATCAGTCATCGCACCAATAGCAATAGCGATACCGCCTAAAGACATAATATTGGCATTGATGCCTTGCATATACATGATGATGAATGACACCAATATACCTAATGGTAGAGTAACAACTGCCACAATTGATGAGCGAAGATGAAATAGGAAAGCAACACAGACAATAGCCACGACCGCAAGCTCCTCTAGCAACTTGCTCCAAAGGTTATCAACAGCACGATCTATTAACTTCGATCTGTCATAGACAGGGACAACCTCCACCCCCTCTGGTAAAGAAGATTTGAGCGACTCAAGCTTTTCTTTTACCCCATTTATGGTTTGTTGAGCGTTTTCACCAAAGCGCATAACGACAACACCACCAACAACTTCGCCTTCGCCATTAAGTTCTGCGATACCACGGCGCATTTGAGGACCAAGGTTAACGTTGGCAACATCACCAATACGCAACGGCGTGCCTTGTTCGTTAATACCAAGTGGAATTTTCTCTATATCACTAACTGATTGAATATACCCCGTTGCGGTAACCATATATTCAGCTTCAGCCATTTCCACAACGGATGCGCCAGTTTCTTTGTTCCCTTTTTGTAAGGCTATTTGTATTAAACTTAGAGGAATATCGTAAGCTCTCAATTTGTCAGGATCTACTTGCACTTGATACTGCTTAACCATACCACCAACGGCGGCAACTTCGGACACGCCCGGAACAGTTTGTAGTTCATACTTTAAGAACCAGTCTTGAATGCTTCTTAATTGGCTTAGATCATGGTTTCCAGACTTATCTGTTAAAGCGTAAATGTATACCCAACCCACACCTGTTGCATCAGGTCCTAATTGAGGTTTTGCCGAATCAGGCAGGCTTGATGCTACTTGGCTTAAGTATTCAAGTACTCGGCTTCTAGCCCAATACAAATCAGTATCATCATCAAAAATAATGTAGACGTAGGAATCACCAAAGAATGAGTAACCACGAACAGTTTGCGCCCCCGGCACTGATAGCATCGCTGTAGTAAGTGGAAATGTCACTTGATCCTGCACAACTTGTGGTGCCTGTCCCGGATAACTCGTCTTAATTATCACCTGCACATCAGAAAGATCTGGGAGTGCATCTACTGGCGTTTTTTGTAATGAATACAAACCACCAAACGCGATAATTAAGGTAATCAACAAAACAAAGAAACGATTGCCGATAGACCATCTAATAATTGATTCAATCATTATTTTTCTCCCACTTAATGATTAGAATGATCAACAGCAGCTTTATTTTCCTTGCCGTGTTGTTCATCTGATTCAAGAGAGATTTCAGTGATAACTAAGTCATCCCTAACCTCAAAAGTGAAAGTGACATTATCACCAACATTGAAATCAACTATTTCTATATTGTCCGCGACGATAAAATCCATCGTCGCAGCAGGTCTATCCCACTTCTCTATTGGGCCTCGGCTAATATTTAGAATCCGTGTATCAATATCAATCGCATTAATTAAACCTGATACTGTTGCTGATGATACTTCTTCACTCATATCAGCAGGCTCACTCATGATATGAATTCCAGTAACTTCATATCCACCCTCTTCGGTTTTGCTCACTTCAAAGTGCAAAGATTGACCAGACTTCAGTGAATCAATATCTACCTTTTCACCTACATCGAAGTCCATTGTCATTTCAGGCCAATCCCAAGCCTCAGCAGGACCATGAGTAATATTAACCATACGATGTCCCGCCATGACGCTGTTGATTTCGCCTTCCATCCAAACAGAGCTAGGCACTTCGTCATGAGTCATTCGTTTAAAATCAGAGTTTTTACTTGATTCAGAATCAATCAAGAATTGAGCAGATGTCACCACAACATCATCTTCATTAAGACCCTCTAAGATTTCGATACTATCGATATCAACCCGGCCAATTGTCACTTCGATAGACTTAAATTGCCCATCCCCCAAGGCAAGTACAACTCTGTCTTGTTTACCTGTGCGAATGACGGCTTCTTTAGGTACGAGTATCGTGCTATCAGCTTGATTAGCGTGAATAGAGACTTGTGCAAACATGTTTGGTTTTAATTGATAGTCTGGGTTGTCAAACTTCAGTCTCACTCTGAGTGTGCGTGTTTTACTATTCAATGTTGGATAAACATAATCAACGACACCAGCCCAGTCCTCTCCGGGTAAATAATCCAGTGTCATTGATACAGGCAGTCCTTCTTTAATTAAGGCTGCGTCACGTTCAAACACTTCTGCTTCAACCCAAACTTGATCTAGTTGACCAATGCTTAATAAGGTGTTTCCCGGCTTGACATAAAAGCCTTCTCTAATCTTCAAACCGTCAACAACACCTGCTTGTGGTGAATAAAAGGTGATGGTTTGCTGAACTTTTCTAGTCTTTTCTAGCTTTTGAATGAAATCTGCTGAAAGCTGTAACGCTTTAAGGCGATCTTTCGCCGCCGAAATTAAGGAACTATTGTCGCGCTTTAAAGCTATTAAAAGTTCTTCTTGCGCGTTAACTAACTGAGGAGAATACAGTGTATAAAGAGGCTGCCCTTTCTCTACAGGGTTACCTGCCGCTTTGACATAGAGTTTTTCAATCCAACCATCAACACGTGGGTGGATATGAATTAGCTTATCTTCATCATATTGAACGTAACCAACCGTTGATATTTCAGTATGCATATTTTTCAGCTCAACAGGTGCAGTGCGAACCCCAAGATTATTCACTACATGAGGCGCGATTTTTACGGCTCCGGGACCAAAATCATCACCAGATGATTCTTCCTCATACACAGGAATTAAATCCATCCCCATAGGCGACTTACCGGGCTTGTCCCGGCGGTAATTAGAATCCATCGGTGCAACCCAATACAGAGGCTTTTTCTCTGCTGATGTTGTTTCATCTGTATTACTGTTTGACCCTGCACCTTGATATAAGCTCAATACTCCTGCGCCTAGCGCAGCACCAATGATGATGGCGGCTACTAGTTTCAAATTTGGTGTTTTAGTATTCGTTGACATTATTTTTCTCCAAATTGCTGATTGGATAAGTGCTGATTAGTTTTGTGTGAAGTTTGCATCGACTTATGTTCAGCATTTGAGTTAGATTGAGAACGTGCAAAGAAATAGTTGATACGAGCAACTGTTTTAAGTGCGTCAACATCAATTCTTAAGGCTGATATTCTGGCATTTAATTCTGCGATTCTTGCTCGAACAACTTCGGCAAAATCGCCATCATCATTTGTGTAAGCTGTCAATGACGCTTCTGCTTGGTCATGAGTTTGTTTAAGGAGTTGTTCTTGATAGATAGATTGCCTATCAGATAAACGCTTAAGCTGTCTAAGCTCCTTTTCCACCATACTGATCATTTGCTTTGTCAGTAATAGTTTCTCGGTTTTAATAGTCTCTGAATCTGCAATAGAAGCTGCAACTTGCTTATCTTGTCTGTTCTCGGTGAACAAGGGTAAATCAAACGTTACTCCAACAGAAAATAAATCAGCTCGGCTATCACCAGAGGGCATATTGTCCCGATAGGCATAACTAGCATTAACACCCCATTGCGGTTCATATTGCTGTTTAGCTAACTCAACTGCTTTTTCTGAAGCTTTGCGTTTTATATCAATTGCAAGTATGGCTGGGTGATTCGAAAGCTCCTGAGCCAATAGATTTCTTGAGTAATTAGATGCTTTTAGGACTGTTGAATTGTTCAAATGAATTGTAGGCAACTTTTTAGAAACCCTAAACTCTAATGGTTGCGTATCAAAGTTGAATGATTCATTCAAGCCAGCAGCATCGTAGATATGAAGCCACTCATTAAGGCGAGCGATTGTTGTTTCTAGTTTCTGCTTTTGCGAAGTTAATCGGTCATCTAACTGCACGATTTCCAATTGAGCACGAATAACATCTTGTTGTCTGGTTTTACCAACAACATTTGAGTAGCTAGCTTTAGTAACTTCCGCCATCTGCTCAAAGAGCGCCCAATCCGCTTCAATCAATTTAATGGTTTGTTGGGCTAAGTAAGCATCTAACCATAACTGTGATACTTGGCTTATCAGTTTAGCCTTACGATCCTCTCGTAGCAGTGGAAATTTCGTTGACTCAATTTTTAATTGCTCTTGTTTAATCTTTAAACTATCACCTCTAGGAAACATTTGAGAAACACCAACCTTTAGTTGAGTCATTCCTTCCTGATCTAAGTCCCAAGTATCTGTTGGTAAATTCATTATCCCTAGTGATACTTTGGGGTCAGGCAAAGTACCTGAAGCGATACTTCTATTTTCAACCGCGCTTTGTTTTAACCGACTCCCATGAAGCCAAGGATCATTTTGCTGAGCCAAGGTGATAGCTTGTTCAAGTGACACTACTTTCTCAGCTTGAGCTGAGAATACAGACAAGCCGAGAATTAGCGAAGTTGAAAGTAGAGTAAGGCTTGAAACATTTAATCTCATTAGAATTGCTCCTCATAAGCCTTAACTTCTGCATATACTTTACTCGTTCCATCTTTAAATAAAATTAATACGTTATATGACATAAAGCGGTCGCCGACTTCCATACCCGGAGAGCCAACAGGCATTGCTGGGACAGATAATCCAATCGCATTGGGGTGCTCTTCTGACAAGAACTGCTGAATAAACTTAGCCGGTACATGACCTTCAAAGGCAAACCCATTTCTACTCACTGCCGTGTGGCATGAACGGTAATTAGGTTTGATACCATACTTAGTTTTGATGTTGCCGATGTTTCGGAAATCTTTGGAATGCGCAACGATCCCTTTGTCTTCAATATGAGTTATCCATTTTTTACAACACCCACAAGTTGGGGTTTTATAAACGATTAACTCCAAAGGTGTTACGTCGTTATTGTGTGCATGCTTATGTTCATTAGCGTTTGCAAACGCAGGTGAAAGCAGCATTACAACTGCTATTTTTAAATACTTATTGATCATTTTTGCCCCCAGACGTCGCTGGAAAATAGCTATAGCGCTACGACGCTATATTGACTAACAGAAAAATTAATTACATGTGTGCGAAATTTGGACGCACTAATCCTGTATTAGGCAAAAATTGGTGGACGATAAAGGGAAGTGGAAATTGAATGAGGTTGTTTAGATTGCATAGCAGCTACAGATTCACTCAATATTTGAATATCTGTCGAGTCAACACTGGAATTTAGGACTGTCGTAGATGAGCAAGCATTTGCAGGACAAATACATTCAACGTCACAACAATCTTCTGATTGACCATTACTGCTTTTATTCATATCACCATGATCCATGTTCATGTTCATGTTCATGTGTGATTCATGAGAACCTGATGGCATTTCGCAAGGCATAGCAGAATACGCAAATGCTTGCCCTACAAAGGCAAACAGCATAAGCGTTATCACTAAGACTTTTGAAAATGCTTTAGACATAAAATTCTCATAAAAATATACATGTCTATGCTAATACAAATTTTCGAATAAGTAAATTGATGTCATGTAAACATTTATGAATATTTGACTAACGTCAACTTTTTCAAAGAGGTAAGTGACAAATAATAATCTCATCAGACTTCTTATCTTCGTTATTCAATGGCTTTTATTTTGAGACTTAAGTTGCTCTCTCATTTCTAAAACTCGATCTACCGAATAAGCTCCCGCCCTCATAACAACCAGTTCAACAAACGAAATATCAATTAACTTATGGTCAGCATCAATCACATAACAACTCTCACTATGTGTGTATATTTCTAACTTATCCTCATCAGCAGATTTGCTAACAATCTTTGAAGTTACCATTTGCTCAAATGGCCGAAATCTGAATGTTTCATCGTCAATAACAACCCCTGACAAAAACTCCCCAAGAAATGATTTTTCAAAGTCTTTATAGTCATAGACCGAGAGTATGTAAGCATCCTTTAAATATGTTTTGTCCATTTGTTACTCCCTACTAATAGCCAGCAGGGAGCATTTCTCGCAACTCTAATAGCTCATTTGGAGAGTACATACACTCATGCATTAAATTGAACTCAAATACATCTACATCAAACTTTTGGGGTTCTGCATCTAAGATATAAAAGTCAGCACCAAAAGTTCTATATTCAAGACCGTTTACTTCCATGACTTTCGTGGAAAACAAAGCCTCACCTTTTTTACCGTTCTTACTATCCTCAGCAAAAGTAGCGTAAAGCACCTGTTCAACCTTATCTTCTAAGTCAGATTTAATTGAGATAAGTGTTGCGTTAGTTAGTTTTACTCTTGGTCTCATGCTTTTGCTTCCTTCTTATCTTCTAGGCAAAACGGGCGGAAAAAACTAAGGTACTTAACTCCATTAACTTTTAGTAAATTGTTGTCAGCATCAAAATGTGACAGAACGCTAGACTGATACAACGAAATATATTTTTCATAATCGATGGTGTTAAAAAAATTGGTATCGACACGTCGTGCATGGAAAACAAGAGCTTGCTGATCGATACGAACAATGAACTTTTGATCACCATCTAGATTTTTAACCTGTAGACATAAATCAGGTTTGTGCCAATCAGATACAAAGGAAGGAATCAGTGGGAAGCCATATACCAAATAGCGCATACCTTCGATTTTGAAGGTTGTTGGATTGAACTGAGCCTTATTTACTTTGCCGCTACGGAATAATTCAAGTGTCAACACCAGCCAGTGCTCATGCTTAGAAAATGTATTTCCTTCAGAAATACAGCCTTCGAACTCACTATCATGGTTTACATGATTGATGTACATGTATTTTTTAATGTCATTCAAGGAAAGCTTTTCAACCGGAAACTTTGAAGCTATGAGCCTGAAATAACAACCATGAACTTTTAAATCTGCATATTGAACTATCAACGGATCATCAAAAGCATCGAAATATGGTCGCCACTCCAGCCTAAAGTCAGCACCAGTGTTTACAATAAACTTGGCATCTTCTGGCAACCCTAATACTTGGTATATCACTGAAACTAACTCTAATGTTTCGATATCTACCAGCATCAGGCTTTCAATACGGTTTGCCATTGACTCAATTTCTTTATGAAGCGATTCAATAATTTCTTGATCATCGTATTCATTGATCATTAAGTATTTCAGGGAATCGTGCTTTAGAATTGAATCCAGTTTTTTCTGTTCAAATGCTTCAGTGAGGCTATTATGGGTATCAGAAAAATGAGGGCAGTTATAAACACCTCTAGCCCACAGGCCTTGGGCGTAAAGATCAGGAAACTCTAATAACTCAGCAAACTCTTTTGCTTGTTTATTGAGTTTATTCTTTAATTGATAAAGTGAGATCATTTAGTTCTCCAAACAACTTTCTAATAAACAATGGCCTACCAACACATTGCTTTATTTATTGTTCAAATAACCAAATTTTTACGGATGCTCCGCTTCACTGTTCACGTTTTTCAAGGCGAAAAACATGTGTAGGCGTAGGCTGTCCGTTCAGCCTTCTTATTATAATATCGCCAAAAAACAAAATGACAACTTACGTATTTGTACAACTTTAGGTAGATATTTTGAGTTTGAACTCTGAAAAGCTAAGCCCAAACAAGGATACGACCATCTCTTCATTTATATTGGAGCCGGGAAATTTTTTTTCAAAATTTCCAATAATGCTATCTAGGTGGCTAGCTAATATTTTTACTAAAAATATTTCCGAGTTTGGTGAGAGTGCAGACAGTGCTATCAATGGGTTGTCAAAGGATTCAGCTTTTATTTTTACTAGTAAATCGCTGTAACTGTCACAGCCATATAGACAAATAGCTGCCCCTTCTTGGGCTTGTCCAAGGGGAATAGTTAATAATTTAGATAATCGTTTTGCCTGCCTTTTTATATTTACTAGCAGGTCTTCTTTTTTAAAAGACATCAATACACCAAAAAACGGCAACGCTAGGCCACGCACCTATGTCACTCAGTTTTTATGTGAATATTTAATCTTTTAGTTCAGAGTAAATCCATTTCGTCCTGTTTTCGTGGGAACGGGCTTCTCTGAAAAGCCACTGCAAAAAGCAGTGGCCATTGTCGCAATATTATAAGGAAATGTGAATGGTAGTTTGATGCCTACATATTCTTTTCAGTGAATTCAGCCAAGCTACTACGCTCTACTTCATCAAAAATCAGCACTGATCCTTTTTCATAATGACGAAACACATTAACAGCCGCACTTGCACCAGAAGAAGCAGGTGTTACAAACTTATCGTCAATCTGGGCTAGGTTGCCCAATACGATTGTCCGACAATTTTTGCCACCGCGACTAAGCATTCCTTTAATTTGAGCACGGGTCATATTTTGTGCTTCATCAATTATTAAAACAGCATCGTCTATTGAACGGCCACGAAAATAAGCCATACTGGTAAATTCTATATTAGCTCTTTCGATCACATGTTCAACTGTAGCGTGAATATTTCCTTCATGATTATCATCCGAGTGCATCGAAATTAATGCGTCAGTAATACCTGCCAGAAGAGGCATTGATTTTTCAGTTAAATCCCCCGGTAAGAATCCCGGATCGTCGTCCATAAAGTCTCTGGAGCGCACCACAACGATTTTTTTGTACTTTTTCAACTCCAATACTTGATGCAGCGCCGAAGCAACTGCCAAAAAAGTTTTTCCGGAGCCAGCAGGACCAAGGATGATATTTAAATCATAGTAAGGGTCTGTTAATTGGCTTAAAGCTACCGCCTGACGCTGGTTTTTAGGCAATATGCCCCATATCTTTTCTTGCTTACGCGGCAATAATTTTGTGTATACCTCAGTATCTGTTACTTCTGAAATCCGACCAATGTGTCCGGCTTCATCGTACCAATACATGTTTGGCTGAACTTCATCGTTGAACAAGCTTATTGGGAATGTATAAACCTCTCCTGAGACTTTGAAATCTTTATCTGATTCAATTCGATCAAAAAGATCGCCTTCAAAAGCCTGTACTCCTGTGTATAAAAGATCAATATCTGATATTTGATTATCTACGGCAACGTCCTCAGCCCTAACCCCAACTGTTCGAGCTTTCAATCGCATATTAATATCACGGCTAACAATTGTTACGTCTTTATTGAGTTCTTTTTGAAGATATAAAGCATAATTAATTATTCTGTTATCAGCATCACTTCCTATCCCGTGCTTTAACTCCTTAGCCAGATCCAATTGAGTGTCAATTCCAATGAAAAGCTTTCCTCTCTGGGCTGTTTCGGTAGATGGTAAAGGAATACCTATTTCCATTTCCTCGGCTGTATGTCCATTTATAATGTCTTCAAGCATTCTAATGCACATACGGGCATCGGCACTTACCGATTTATTAGTTCTTTCTTTCAGGTTATCAAGCTCTTCAAGGACAGTTAGACAGATGTAAATATCATCTTTGTAGCTAAAAATAGATTTTGGATCATGTACTAATGCAGATGTGTCTAGTACACGAGGATTTCGATTATCAATAGAGCTTTTCATTACGCAGCCTCCCAAAAGATTGAATCGTTGCTAGGCTTTGTGTTGTACTTTTCTTGTAAATTACAAATTTTGAGTAAAGGTTTATTGTTGAGAGACTGCTCAGAGTAGCTAAGGTAATCAATTTTTTTGGAAATTCTTTTTACTTTTTCTACAGGCCAATAAAAACAAGGGGGTAAAAACTTTAAAATACCCCCAATTCGGGGTTGTAAAATAACAACCGCGTTTTGAATACTGCGGCCACGCATAAAGTTTACTGATTTAAACTGTACGTTAGCTTTTTCCATAATGTAATTACGGCTCGAAATCGGATTCTCATCCCCTTTATGCAGCACTTCTAAGGTATCGGTAATGGCAGCTAACCACGGCGCCATTTTCTCTTCCTCAGTGCCAGGTAAAAAGCCAATTGATTCAGCAATTTCTGGGGTATTACGAGTAACAATCACTTTATCGTAAATGCCTTTTTCAATAATCATTTCAAGGGCACTGGCAAGAGCAAGTAAGGTTTTACCACAGCCAGCGGGACCAGTTAAAATCACCAATTCAATACTTGGGTCAAGTAGCGCATCAAGTGCCATCCCTTGATAAACATTTTTTGGCTTAACGCCCCAAGCGGTATGGCTCATCAAGCGCTCAACACTGATATCCTTTAAAGTAATTTGTTTATCATCGTAGCTTGTTACTCGAGCCGCAAAGTGGTCGCTTTCATCTAAAATATATTCATTACAAAACACATCGCTAATCGTGCTTTTTGCAACATGATGGTAGGTATCTCGGCCTTGCTGCTCCGTTTCGCATTCTCCAACCTGTTGCCAAAAATCACCTTCAATTTTTTTATAGCCGCTAGTTAGCAAAGCAATGTCGTCAATTAATTGGTCAGTTCTGTAGTCTTCAACAAATTTAAGCCCTGCCCCTTTCGCTTTTAGGCGCATATTGATGTCTTTAGTGACAAGCACCACTTTGCTATCGCTGTGTTGCTTCTGTAAATGAACAGCACAATTGATGATGCGGTGGTCGTTTTCGTTGCCCGGTAACCCCGAAATACTGTCTGCAAATAAATGGTCATTAACGATAATTAAGCGGCCACGAGATTCTGATTTAGCCTTTTTGTTACTAGGAAGCGCGACACCCTGCAACATTTGCTCTGGCGAAGCGTCCTTTAACACTTCATCTAAACCACGAATAGCAACACGGGCGTCACGGCTAACGTCATGTTTCCTATCTTTAATGTGGTCGAGCTCTTCTAATACTGTCATGGGGATAACAACATCATGTTCTTGGAAAGATAAATAAGCGAGGGGTTCGTGGAGTAACACATTGGTATCGAGCACATACATTTTACTATCAAGGTTCGAAGCTTTTTCCATAGCACTTTCCTTACGTTTTATGATTTTTATGCTATACCCAATAAACTAAACAAGCGGCGGATGAAGCTATGGTTTATTCGTCAGGTATATACTCAGTTTAGTCTATTTACGACAAAAGTCCTTTTTATGACAAACAAATATACAATTATTTAACTGGTTAAAATACATACAATTTTTACCGTTAATAATGGCTTAAAAAGGTTGACTAAATTTAATTGTGTGCGGCGAGTTTACTGCCTTGAAGTAGCATGGCGTTACAGGTAACATAGCCGCCTTTTTTCTTCATAGACGAGACATACATGAATTTTTCCTTAGGTCAGCGTTGGATCAGTGATACTGAGTCAGATTTAGGATTAGGCACCGTTGTTGCCCTTGAAGGCCGTCAGGTCAGCATTTTATTTCCAGCCAGTGGAGAAAACAGAGTTTATTCTTTAACAGAAGCACCTGTTACTCGTGTCGCATTTAATCCAGGTGATATTATTCGCAGCGTTGAAGAGTGGGAATTAGAAGTCGAGTCTGTTGAAGAGCAAGGCGAATTACTATGCTATCACGGCATTCGCGTTGATAATGGTGAAAAAGCGCAGTTAAAAGAAACCTTTTTAGATCACTTTATCAAATTCAATAAACCACAAGACCGCTTATTTGCAGGCCAAGTGGACCGCTTTGACCGTTATACGCTGCGCTACCAAACTTGGCAGCACCAGTTTGAGCGCCAACAATCGCCTTTAAAAGGTTTAATTGGTCAGCGTGCAAACCTTATCCCGCATCAGCTTTATATTGCACAAGAAGTGGGTAAACGCTTTGCACCACGCGTATTACTTTCTGATGAAGTGGGTTTAGGTAAAACCATTGAAGCAGGTATGATTTTACATCAACAAATCATCAGTGGCCGTGCTAGCCGCGTATTGATTGTTGTGCCTGAAAACTTACAGCATCAGTGGTTAGTAGAAATGCTACGCCGCTTTAACTTACGTTTTTCAATCTTTGATGAAGAACGTTGTGATGAAGCATTCGCAGACTCTCCAAACGTATTCGAAACAGAACAGTTAGTACTTACTAGCCTTGAATTCTTAAGCAAGAAAAAACGCTGGTTTGAGCAAGCAACTCTGGCTGATTGGGATTTATTGGTTGTTGATGAAGCGCACCATTTAAGTATCAATAATGGTAAGCCAAGCACTGAATACCAACGCATGGCAGAGTTAAGCCAAGATATTCCGGGCCTTATCTTATTAACAGCGACGCCAGATCAACTTGGTCACCGCAGTCACTTTGCCCGCTTGCAATTACTCGACCCAGATCGTTTCTACGACTACGATGCGTTTGTTGAAGAAGAAAGCAATTACAAAGAGGTTGCTGAAGCTGCTAATCAATTACTGGGGGAACAAGGCCTTGATGATGCATCTCGTGCTACATTAAAAGAGCTATTAAAAGAAACCGACATCACTGACATTTTAGCGAAAGCGGAGCAAGGTGATGAAACGGCGCGCAACGAAATTTTATCAATGCTGCTGGACCGCCATGGTACGGGTCGTATTTTATTTAGAAATAGCCGCAGCGGTATTGATGGCTACCCAAGCCGTAAGCTTCATGCATACCCTATGGCAATGCCTAAACAATATAAAACGGCGATGTCGGTACTGGGTAACATGGGCGGCATTCAAAATGCTGAACTAACGGCACTTCGCGCTCTATTCCCTGAAAAGATCTTCCAAGAGTTTGAAGGTGAAAATGCTAGCTGGGGCGCATTTGACCCACGTGTTGATTGGTTAATCGAAACCTTAAAAACCCTTAAACACGAAAAAGTACTGCTTATCTGTGCTAAAGCCGAAACCGCACTTAGCCTAGAACAGATTTTACGTGAGCGTGAAGCAATTAAAGCCTCTGTTTTCCACGAAGGCATGTCGATTGTTGAACGTGACCGTGCTGCGGCTTACTTTGCCGATGAATACGACAGCGCGCAGATTCTACTTTGTTCTGAAATTGGTTCTGAAGGTCGTAACTTCCAATTCTCGCATCACCTAGTATTGTTTGATTTACCACTTAATCCAGACTTACTTGAGCAACGCATTGGTCGTCTTGACCGTATTGGTCAAACTCAAGACGTAAACATTCACGTGCCGTATTTTGAAAACACCGCACAAGAGGTGTTACTTCGTTGGTACAACGAAGGCTTAGATGCGTTTGAAACAACCTCGACAACAGGGCAAATGCTGTATAAAGAGTATGGCGAAGAATTGCTTGAGTTTATTGGTGCACACAATTGCGACGAAGAAGAGCTAGACCCACTACTAGAACAAGTGGCAGGTCAAAATGCTAAGCTTCGTAAGCAAATGGAAAGTGGTCGTGACCGCTTACTAGAGCTGCACTCAAGTGGCCAAGGTCGAGCAGAAAGCCTTGTAGCTGATATCGAAGAGTTAGACGATCAATTCACGCTGCCAAGCTATATGATCAATGTGTTCGACACCTTTGGGGTAAGCCAAGAAGATAAAGGTGAAAATACCATTATCTTAAAACCAACTGAGCACATGCTAAATCCATCTTTCCCATGCTTAAAAGATGATGGCATCACAGTAACGTTTGATCGCAGCACTTCGCTTTCGCAAGAAGACGCCCATTTCATCAGCTGGGATCACCCAATGGTGCAAGGCAGCCTAGACATGATTTGTGATGATGACTTTGGTACTGCCTCTGTGGCGTTACTGAAAAACAAAAAGCTTCCTGCTGGTACCTTCTTTGTTGAGCTTATTTTCATTGCGGAGGCGATGGCGCCTAAAGCACTTCAAGTTGGCCGCTTCTTGCCACCAACGCCTATTCGTATCTTATTAGATAAGGGCAGTAACAATCTGGCTGATAATGTTGCTTTTGATGCTTTCAATCAGCAGTTGTCTGCGGTTGGTCGCCAAACTGCAAGTAAATTAGCAAGCGCGCTACAAAGTGCCATTCACCCAATGATCACCAGCGCACAAGGCATGGCACAAACCAAGCTAGAAGCACTGCGTGCTGAATCACTAGAGAAAATGCAAACTGCCCTTGGTGAAGAGCAAGCTCGTTTAACGGCACTTAAGCAGATCAACCCGAATATTCGTGATGAAGAGCTGAGCTTCTTTGATAAGCAGCGTAGCGAACTCACGACTTACATCGAAAAAGCCCAAGTTAAACTGGATGCAATTCGTTTAATTGTCGTTTCACACTAACGTTGAAGCTCTAAACTCAAAACTACAAACGCGATGTGCTTTCACATCGCGTTTTTTATGCAAAAAACACCACAAGGGTAATAATTACGGCCACTGCCGCTAGCTTGCAAAATAACTTAGCTAAGCTATTGTTTCTTTTTATTAAATCGTCTTTGTAAGCTTGCTTCAAATATACAGCTTGTAGGTCTGAAAAACCTTTACAGTGCGGGCACTCTGGCTCTAGGTCATTTACTTCTAGGCCACAACGTGTACAAGGTTTACTGCGAATTAAACCAAGGCGAAACATTCACTTGTCCTTTTATTTAAACTCCATAGCTGAATTTACTGTATCTTAGCTGCTACTCGAAAACCAGCACTGGCATTGTGTATGCGCTTATACTCCTTTAAAATAGCGTCCTTGCATATCATCGAGGCTAGCTGTGTTACTCAATTATAATCCCCCAATGACACCTTATTTAAGTATTGTTTATCAAGACGATGACTTGCTTATTGTGAATAAACCAAGTGGTTTACTTACTGTGCCGGGAAAAGACCCAAAACACGCCGATTGCCTTATTGCTCGCATTAACCGCGTTTTTCCAACGGCAAAAATTGTTCATCGCCTTGATATGGCTACCTCTGGCATTATTTGTTTAGCTATGCACAAAGAAGCGCATCGTAATTTAAGCATTCAGTTTCAAGATAGAAAAACTGCAAAACGCTACATTGCTCGCGTATTTGGTAAGCTTGAGCAAGAAACAGGATCGGTAGATTTGCCACTTATTTGTGATTGGCCGAACCGACCAAAGCAAATGGTTGATCACGATAATGGCAAACCGTCATTAACCCACTTTAAAGTGCTTGAGTATGAACAGAATGCAACTCGTGTTGAGCTGACCCCAATTACTGGGCGTTCTCACCAACTACGTGTGCACATGCTGTCATTGGGTCACCCTATTTTAGGCGATAAGCTATATGCTCACCCTGAGGCATTCGCCATGGCTCCTCGCTTACAACTGCATGCTGAAATGCTTACCTTAGCTCACCCAGCCAGCGGTGAAACATTGATTTTTGAAGCCGCTCCTGAGTTTTAAGACAATTCGCTAAATATTTAATAAATACTGCCGATAGTTAATCAATAACTGATTTAATTAAAGACTCAGGTAATATCGGCATGAATTTAAAACCCGCACATCGCTTACTTTACGCAGCCTGTTTTGCGTTGATGGGTAATGTGAATGCTGCCGATTTTATTAAACCCACCCCTTGGTCAAGTTTGGTCACTAACGATATTCAACGCTTTTTACCAAGCGATGAAGTACGCACTCTGCTTGCCGGTGAAGATGAGTTCATTAGCTTATATCGCCAATCGATGACAGCCAGTCAACGCGGAATTGTGCTAATCATTCCTGATTGGCAGCACTTACCCACTAATAATGCTGGTATTAACTTTTTGCGCAAGCAGTTAAACGAAATTGGCTATGCAACCCTTGCCATGACCATGCCTGACATTGATTGGCATCCTGCCGATATGACAACGCCCGAGTCACCTGAGAGCTCTGAACCTGAGTCAACAACACAAAGTAATGAACAAAGCGATGAGCAAGCAGCTTCTGCTCCACCAGCCCAAACGCAACAAGCGCCGCATTTTGTTACGGGTGAGCCCAATATCAGTGAAGCCGTGCTTGATGATTACAAATTAAAGCTAATTGCCAGATTCAATGCCTTGTATAACAGTGCAATGGATGAAGGCGGCAATATTATTGTGGTGGCACAAGGTGCCAGTGCGGGGCTATTGATAGAGCATTATGCTAGCTTTCCAAATAACGAACTAAACGCTTTTATTAGCCTAGGTAGTTATTTACCTAACAGTGTTCGTAACCAGCATCTCAATGCGACGCTTTCAACTATCAGCCCACCCTTACTGGATATTTTTTATAGTGAGGGTAACCCTGACACCCTGCAAAGTGTAAAAGACAGAAAACGCTGGGTAAGAAAACACGCTAAATATGACTACCGTCAAAGAGAGTTATTTGGTGTGCCTTCAGAGCCTGAGCAGCACCAGCGGCTGCTTAAAGAGGTAGACGGCTTTTTACGCCGCCTTTTTTAAATACTCATAAGCCGCTTGAATATCTTGGCTTTTCTTTACCGCAACTTCCATCATATGTTTTGGTAAACCTTGCGATACCAGCTTATCGGGGTGATGCTGAGCCATGAGCTTTCGATAGGCTACTTTAATATCTCTCGCAGAAGCATCACTGTTTAAGCCTAATAGAGCCAACGCTTGGGCGCGATTCATACCATTATTCGGTGGCACACTGTGCCCTCTTTGTTCACTATGACTGCTGCGATTTTGCTGGCTTTGTTGACGCTGCTGTTCATAAAAACGCTGTTGTTGCTGACGAAATGCAAATTCGGCTTGGTAGCGTTTTAATAAAAATGCGAACTGAGTACGTGAAATACCTAACTGCTTGCTCACCTCTTGCAATAGTTGCTTTTCTTGCTCTGCAAGGTGGCCATCTGAAAAGGCCATTTGAATTTGGATTTCGAGGAACAGTTGCAATAAATCATGGCGTCGAGCAAAGCGCTCTTTAAAGTCATGAACGGTTTCTTTTAATGAAAAATCGCTTTCTTTACCACTACGAAAGGCATCTTGTGCTTCTCTGCGCTCATCACCCGATAAGCCCATTTCGTCCATAAACAAACTTGCCGCACGAATATGCGTTTCACTAACGCGACCATTCGATTTGGCAATATGCCCCATCACCGCAAAACAGCTAGAAAAGAAAAGTGCTTGGCGCTCGTTAATATCATCGCCTTTAAACAAACCAGAAAAACCACCTGCTTTATCAAAGTCTTGTTTTAAGCTGCGATCGAACATATGGCCTAGGTATAGGCCCAGTAAGGCTCCTATAAATTTGCCAAACATAAAGCCAAAACAAAAACCGAGTACTTTTCCCCACATAATTTGGCAAACCTCTGTTGTTATTACAAAGCGAAACGTTGATTGATTTCGTCGAGTCTGGCAGGTGTGCCAATGTCATCCCATTGCCCCAAATAAAGCTCAGTCGAAACTTGATGTTCACTGAGCTTTTCTCGCAAAATGGGCCCAAGTGGACGAATACCTGCGCTGAGACCTTTAAAGAAATCAGCATGATAGCGACTTATACCGGAAAAAGTATACTTTTGACTATCTGGGCTTAGGTGACTCAGTGCAAAATCACCATCAGGATTATGCGCAGGGTTTTCTACAAGGACAATATGCGCTTCCCCTGCTTGCAGATGAAGCTGCATCAACGAAGTCACATCATAATCAGTAAACACATCACCATTGATGACAATAAATTGCTCACCCAATAACGGCAATGCCTGAATGATGCCCCCGGCGGTTTCAAGCCCCCCAGCCTGCTCTTGGCTGTAAGTGATCGATACACCAAACTGCGAACCATCAGCAAAATACTCTGTTATTTTGTCGCCCTGCCAAGCAAGGTTAATGACAATATCGGTAATGCCTGCTTGGCGTAAGGTATTAATATGATGCTCTAATAATGGCTTGCCGTTAATCTTTAGCATCGGCTTTGGCATCGCTTCTGTTAGCGGCATCATGCGTTTACCACGGCCCGCCGCTAGGATCATTGCTTTCATTTGGACTCTTTCGTTAAACGCTGCTTAGTCTGTGGAATAATAGTCTGCTCTATCCACTGGCCAAGGGCTGTTAACTCTGGGTATTCTTTACTGACATTACTAATGTATGTAAGGGTTGGCAGCACATTATTCAAATAACCAGACTTACCGTCACGTAATTTTAAGCGGCAAAATATACCTGCAGCTTTTAAATGACGCTGCACGCCGGTTAAGTCAAACCAGCGCTTAAACATCGCAAATGAGGTGTCTTGCAATAGCTGTTGCTCGCTGAATTCGTCATAAGCGTAATGTAAAAGGTAATCTAGCTCTTGCTCTGGTAACTTGAAATAGCAATCCCTTAATAACGACACAAGGTCATAACACACTGGCCCTTGTACCGCATCTTGATAATCGATAATTGCCCATTGCTGCCCCGTGCGCATAATATTGCGGCTATGGAAGTCTCGGTGCACTGTAACAATTGGTTGTTCAAGCGCATTGTTAACTAATAACTCACAAGCCTGTTGCCACATTTGCTGCTCATCAGCAGAAAGTTGCTCACCAATAAAGTTATCGACTAACCAATCTCTAAAAATGCTCAGTTCAAATTGTAAAAACTCGCCATCAAATACTTTCATGTATTGGGCTGGCGGGATTTGCGCCCATTGTGCACTTAACTTTATTAGATGTTTGTAGTGTAAAGTGCGGTCTTCGTCGCCCAGTAAATCAGCCAAATGAGTATTGCCTAAATCACTCAGCAAGAAGAAGCCTTGCTTTTCATCTGCTTGAAGAATTTTTGGTAATTTAAACCCATGCTGAGAAAACACTTTATTGAGTTCTATATAAGGCGTGTTATCTAATTTATCTGGATCTGAGTCCATGACAATATAGCTCTGATCACTTGTATTTACGCGGAAATAACGGCGAAAACTCGCATCCCCTGTGATGGCGGCTAATTGATATTCATCCTCTTTAAAATGAGGATTCAAAAACTGCTGTAAACTTTTATAACGATTCATTTAGTAAGATATCTATTTTTCACTAAGTCAATTACTGTATTTGCCATTGTTTTCCTTTATTATGTCTAGCTTATATCCAACCAAAGAGCATTAAGGTCATTAAATGAGCAAAACCTGGGGCATAATGATGCTAAGCGTACTTAGCGCACCATCGTTCGCCGAAACTGAACTGACACACAATTTTTGTGGCACTTCAATGCAAACCAGAGCTTGGCAACCGCTCCCTGGCCTTGAACTTAATATGATCGATATCAAATCCGATGATATTGAACTATTGGGTACCCAAAGCGCAGAATTTACCGGTAATGTAGATATTAACACCCTAACGATGAATTTGTCCGCACAAAGTGCACTGATTGACAAACAACGTGGGTTACTTAATGCAACCGGCCCTATCGTTTATCGCGATAAAGTAAGCCAAATTAATAGTTCTGGGCTCAATGCGGATTTAAATAATTCTGAATTAAGCTTGCTTGGTGCTGATTATAAGCTCACCGACCAACTTGGTCATGGTGGCGCAGAAAAACTAACAGTCAACGAGTCTGGCCTAAACCTGATGAACGCAAGCTTTACTACTTGCCCAGGCGAAACACCGGTGTGGGCGATTGAAGCTGACGAAATTGACTTATCAAGTGAAGATGGCTGGGGCGAAACTCACAATACCGTATTACGGGTATTTGATACGCCGGTTCTGTATGTTCCTTATTTTACGTTTCCGTTAGATGACCGCCGTAAATCAGGTTTATTAACGCCTAACTTCTCTAGTTCAGGCCGCTACGGTATTGAAACCATCACTCCGTATTACTGGAATATTGCTCCAAATTACGACGCCACCATTACGCCTCGCTATATGTCTAAGCGCGGCTTGCAAATGATTGGTGAGTTCCGTTATTTAACTGAGCAAAACAACGGTCTCATTGCCGTTGAGTACCTAGATAAAGATGATGAAGAGCCAAATGTTGACTCTCGTTATCTATTCCATTGGCAGCAGCAAAGCTACTTTGGTGAGAACTGGCGCGGTAATATCGATATTACTAACGTTAGTGATGATAATTACTTAACCGATTTAAATTCTGGCTACGCGACTCGCACAGACACTCAGTTATACCGCACGGGTTCACTCACCCACTTAGGTGACACTTGGCGCACCAATATTAAGCTACAGAGTTTTGAAGTACTTGGTGATCACCGCGAATCGTATGCGGCACTGCCACAAATTAGTTTTTCGCAAACTGATGCGTATGATTTTTATGGTGTTGATTTAACCCTTGATGGTGAGCTTAGTTATTTCACGAATGATGACGCAGTTATTGATGAAGCAAGCCGTGTTCACATAGAACCTAAAGCAAGCTTTGGTTATCAAGAATACGCATGGTCATTTTTATCTGAGTTCAGCGTGTTGCATACTGAATATAACCAGCATGGTGATTTAGCAGGGACAGACTACGACGAAAAAGTCACCCGCACCCTGCCAAAAGTGCGTTTATACAGCCAATTAAATTTTGAGCGTGATACTGCGTTTTTCTTCAAAGATGGTATTCAAACTCTTGAGCCACAAATTCAGTACTTGTATACGCCAAATAAAGACCAATCAAATATTGGCCTTTACGATACGGCAAAATTACAAGATGACTTTTTTGGTTTATTTAGAGACCGTCGTTTCTCAAGTATCGACCGTATTGCCACTGCGAACCAATTTACGTTAGGTGCGACTACTCGCTTATTTAGCAATGAAAACGAAGAAGTATTTAATTTCAGCGCAGGCCAAATCTTCTATTTAAGTGATGATGCAAAGCCTACATCACAAGGTATTAATGTTGATACTAACTACAATGCCTTGTTCGCAGCGCAAACCATGTTACATTGGCACCGTCGCTGGTATCTATCAGGTGGTATTCAATACGACACTGATGGTAAAGAAATTATTCAATCAAATATCACCTTAGATTATAAAGGTGACGATAAACAGCTCGTGCAATTGAACCATCGCTATGCAAATGATGTCTCAGGCAATACAATCGAGCAAGTTGGTCTATTTACCAGCATTCCGCTATCGCAAGATTGGCAGTTTGTTGGCAGCTATCACCGCGATTTAGAAAGTGGTCGTAGCATTGAGGTTTTCAGCGGTCTTCAGTATGAATCGTGCTGTTGGGCGTTTCAAATCACAGGCCGTCGTCAAATCGAAACAGATTTGAACCAGGCGATTGGTCAAGAGCAAGCAACCTTTGATACCAGTATTGGCTTCAATATCGTATTAAAAGGGCTTGGAAGTAAAAGCCGTTATGATGCACAAAAATTATTACAACAAGGTATTTTTGGCTATCGTAGACCGTATTTTCTTAATAACTAGTACCGCAGTACTATTAGCAAGAGTATTAGAAAAAGTATGAATTTAAAAAAATTATTTGCATCTGCATTATTAACAGTTGGCCTTTGCCAAAGCGTTTTCGCAAAACCTGTCGAAATTGACAAAGTCGTTGGTGTAGTTAACCAAGGTGTTATTTTACAAAGTGAAGTAGACACCATTATCAATCGCGTAAAAACTCAAGCTCAAGAGCAAGGTCAGCAATTACCTTCTGATGATACGCTTCGTATTCAAGCAATCGAGCGTTTAGTAAACCAAACTCTGATGATGCAACTTGCTGAGCGCATGGGTTTAGAAATCTCTGACTCTCAGTTAGACCAAACACTTGAAAATATGGCTCGTGAGCAAGGCGGTACAATCGCTGATTTACGTCGCACTATCGAGGCATCAGGCGAGAGCTACCCAGCATACCGTGAAGAAATTCGTAAAGAAATCACCACGCAACAAGTAATGCGTGCGAACGTTGACCGCCGTATTTACATTAGCCCACAAGAAATCGATAACCTTCTTAAAATCATGGAAACTCAAGGCAAGAATGCCGAAGAGTATGATATTGGTCATATCTTGATTGATATCCCAAGTGATGCAACAGCTGATGAAATCACCAGTGCTAAAACACGTGCAGATAAAGTTATCGAGTTTTTAAAAGAAGGCAAAGAGTTCAAGCGTATCGCTATTTCATCTTCTAGCGGTTCAAAAGCCCTTGAAGGTGGTCAGCTAGGTTGGATGAGCATCAACGAAATGCCATCACTATTTGCTGAAGCGGTAAAAGGCCATAAAAAAGACGATATCGTTGGCCCGCTTCGTTCAGGTGCTGGTTTCCACATCATTAAAGTGCAAGATGTTCGTGGTCGCCAAGTTGTTGAAACAACAGAGGTTCGCTCACGTCACATCTTAATTAAGCCTTCTATCATCTTAAGCGAAGAAAAAGCGCGTGACATGCTAAAAGGTTTTGCTAAAGAGCTACGTGAAGGTAAAGCTGACTTTGGTGAACTTGCTAAAGAATACTCTGAAGATCCGGGTTCAGCATTAAAAGGTGGTGAGTACGATTGGACTGATCCAAGCACCTATGTACCAGAATTTAAAAATACCCTGCTTTCTCTAGATAAAAATGAAATCAGTGAGCCATTCAGAACACAGTTTGGTTGGCACATTGTACAGCTACTTGATAAGCGTGTAGCTGATAAAACAGAGCAAGCTAAGCGTAACCGCGCTCACCAACTACTGTTTAATCGTAAATTTAAAGAAGAAAGTTTCAACTGGCAGCAAGAAATGCGTGAACAAGCGCACGTTGATATTTTCCCAACAGAATAAAAATTATGACCATTAGAATTGCAATTACCCCAGGTGAGCCAGCCGGTATTGGCCCTGATTTACTTATCAAGTTAGCCCAGCACCAGTGGGATGCCCAACTGGTGGTGATTGCTGATGGCGCGCTGTTAAAACAGCGAGCTAAGTTGCTTGGTTTAGATATCAATTTAATTGACTTCGATGACAGCCAAGCACCAAGCATTGCCCCTGCAGGCAGCGTTTACTTACACCAAGTAGATTTAGGCTCTGATGTTGAAGTGGGCGTACTTAATGACGCCAATGGTCAATATGTGCTGGATACACTGCGCATTGCCAGTGAAAAAAATATGGATGGTACCTTTGCCGCTGTTGTTACAGGCCCTGTGCATAAAGGGATTATCAACAAAGCAGGTATCTCATTCAGCGGTCACACTGAGTATTTTGCGCAGCAATCGAATACTGCCGATGTAGTGATGTTGTTAGCTACAGAAGGCTTACGTGTGGCGCTTGTTACAACGCATATACCGCTTGCTTATGTATCGCGCGCAATCACCGTTGAACGTTTAAGTAAAGTTGCCACTATTTTAAACCATGACTTACAAACTAAGTTTGGTATTGAAAAACCGCGTATCCTCGTATGTGGTCTAAACCCACATGCTGGCGAAGATGGTCATTTAGGCACTGAAGAAATTGATACCATAGCGCCAACGTTAGAGCTGTTAAATAATCAAGGCATGAACTTAATTGGACCATTGCCTGCTGATACCCTGTTCCAAGATAAATACCTTTCGCAAGCAGATGCCGTGCTTGCAATGTATCACGATCAGGGATTACCTGTGCTAAAATACAAAGGTTTCGGCAATTCGGTCAACATCACCCTTGGCCTGCCATTTATTCGCACCTCAGTAGATCACGGTACGGCTCTCGATTTAGCCGGCACAGGCACTGCTGATGTAGGTAGTTTTGAATTAGCGATCCGCGAAGCAATTAAGCTCGCCCATGAAAAAGCACAGAATCAATGACAGATAAAGTACATTTAGGACACCGCGCTCGTAAGCGTTTTGGTCAAAACTTTTTAAACGATGACATGATCATCGACAAAATCGTCACGGCTATCGATCCTAAACCTGAAGACAATTTAGTAGAAATCGGCCCGGGCCTTGGTGCAATCACTGAGCCAGTCGCTGATTTAAGTGGCCACCTAACGGTTGTTGAGCTAGATAAAGACTTAGCAGAACGTTTAACGAGCCACCCATTCTTAGGGCCAAAGTTAACAGTGCATCAAGGCGATGCAATGAAATTCGATTTTAGCTCTTTGATCAAGTCTGACGAAAAGTTAAAGATTTTTGGTAACTTACCATACAACGTTTCGACCCCACTGCTGTTCCATTTATTTGAGTTCGCGGATAACGTAGAGCACATGCATTTTATGCTGCAAAAAGAAGTGGTCAAACGTATGGTCGCAGGCCCGGGCAGTAAAGCCTTTGGTCGCTTAAGTGTAATGACACAATATTACTGTCACGCAATGCCAGTGATTGATGTGCCGCCAGAGTGCTTTAAACCAGCACCTAAAGTAGATTCAGCGGTTATTCGCTTGATCCCTAAAAAGCCTGAGCAACGTTCAGCTAAAAGCACTAAGCTATTAAACACGGTATGTTTAGAAGCCTTTAATCAACGCCGTAAGACTCTGCGTAATAGTTTATCTAACTTACTGACAGCTGAAGAACTAACAAGCATAGGCATTGATATCACTCTGCGTGCTGAAAGCCTGTCTTTACAACAATTTATTGATATAGCTAATTGGATTTATGACAACAAGCAGTAATTTAGGTTCTCCAATTAAGGTGTCGGTTGAAACCTTCTATGTAGAAGGTCAATCAGAGCCTGAACAAGATAAATACGTATTTGCTTACTCAATCACCATTAAAAACCACAGTTTATGCAGTGCTAAGCTATTGAGTCGTTACTGGTTAATTACCGATGCCAACGGCAAAGAAGTGGAAGTACAAGGTGAAGGGGTTGTGGGTGAAACACCGACCATTGCCCCAGGTGAAAGCTATAAATACACCAGTGGTGCAGTGCTTGATACCCCTGTTGGGACGATGCAAGGCCATTACACTATGCGTAACGAATTTGGCACTGAGTTTGAAGCGCCAATCGAGGTGTTTCGTTTAGCCCGCCCAAACATTTTGCACTAGGTAATAATGGCTGACTACGCAATTGGTGACTTACAAGGTTGTTACAGTGAATTTGATGCGTTACTAAAACGTGTCAACTTCAACCCAAGCCAAGATCACCTTTACTTAGTTGGCGATATTGTTGCTCGAGGCCCTGATTCACTCGCTTGCCTCGAGCGCCTTCATACTATGCAAGGCAGTGTAACTATTACTCTTGGTAATCATGATTTACACCTAATTGCTTGTCATTATCTAAATAAACCAGCAAATCTAAAAGATAAGCTTGCAGATGTTTTTGACAGCCCAAAGCTCCCTAAATATATTCACTTTTTGCAACAACAGCCATTAGCTATTTGGCTTGAACGCTATGACATGCTGATAAGCCATGCTGGCTTAAACCCAAATTGGTCAATAAAAAAAGCATTAAAACGCGCTCGCTTTGCCGAAAGTTGCTACCAAGGTAATGATGCCCATCATTACTTTGCCAATATGTATGACCCCCACCCATTAGAATGGCAATCAACGCTACCTAACGAGGCTAAATTTCGTTATATCGTTAATTACTTCACGCGCATGCGCTTCGTTAATTTGCTTGGTGAACTCGACTTCAGCAATAAAACCAGCATTAGTGAAGATAGCTCAATAATCCCTTGGTTTGAGCATCCGAGTATAAGTAAGCTCAAGCAACAGATCACATTTGGTCATTGGGCTGCTTTAGAAGGTAAAGTTAAAGCCGAAAATATTCATGCCCTCGACACTGGCTGTGTATGGGGAGGCGCGATGACCCTCATGGAACTCAGTCAAAAAGACTGTTTTGTCGAAAAATCCCACTCTTTTATCTAAATAAACTGAAAAATAGCTGAACATCTGTTAGATTTATAACAATTAAAGTTAATTTAATTTAAAGCTAATTAAATTTAAATACTTAACTAATTGGCAACCTTGCCGATAAGTGATGATTAGTACTATTTTCTGGAATTACATATGAACTTGACCGTTAGACAGCGTATTTGGGGTGGCTTTATTGTTATTACGTTACTCCTGCTATTTATTGGTGGTAACTCGTTGATCAGAATTACCAACATTGATCAATCGACACAGCGAGTTAATCAGCTGTCATTACCGGCTCTCGATAAAAGTTATGAATTGCAGGTTGAATTCATCCTGATGAGTAAGTCAGCGCAAGCTAGCTTTTACACCACATCACAAGATGAATTAGCAACTATTCGCAAGAACTTTACCGAGCAGAAAAAGCGTTACGATAGCTCTTATCAAGACCTACAACAAATAGTGAGTAACGACCCGAAATTAAAACAAAGCAGTCAAGAAGTTGAGCAAACTTATAAGCGCTTTGCCAAGTCTGTCGATAACCTTTTTAAGGATAAACAAACGCAACTTGAACTTAACAATACGCTGCGCACCCAGCTTGAAGATATTGAGATCAGCGCAGAAGATGCTAACTCTGTTGTGCTTGATATCATTGATATTGATGGTCTTGAAGAGAACCATTCACGTGCCTACCAAGCTGCTAACAACATGGAAAACAACTTCCAGTCGGTAGTGACTAACAGTACCGATATGCTAACAGTTAAAACTCTTAACACGTTAGATATCGTGAAAAACGAACAAGTTTATTACTTAGAAGAAGTTGAGCGCAGCCTAGGCCTTATTCGCCCTGCTATCATTGAAAGCAATGCTGATTTATATAATGACCTAAACAGTTATGTTGAAAACCTTGTAAATAACGTACGTGGCAACAACAGCCTATCAGCAAATAAAAAGCGTTTAATTGATGCAATTGCACAAACTCAAGCTGAGCTAGCCAATGCAGAAAAATCAACCACTGAGGCCCTAAAACAACTTAAAGAGCTTGTTGACCAAGCAACGGTACTTGCCTTTGACTTACAGCAAGATGTAAGTGGTAACGTATCTACGGCAACCATCTGGACTTGGATTGCCATGGTTATCGCCACTTTAATTGCTATTGCTGTTGCAGCAATTACTGTTAGCCGTATTACAAAACCACTTTCTGAAGTAAACCGTATTCTTGATATTGTTGCTAGCGGCGACATGACTCAACGCTTAGACGACTCAGCTAAAGACGAGTTTGGTGAGCTATCACGTAGTTGTAATACGCTAATCGAAAGTTTACGTACACTTATTCAAGGCATTATCTCTCGCTCAACCCAGCTTGCTGCGGCCTCTGAAGAAACTTCAGCAATCACTGAAGAATCAAGCCAAGCTATTCGTAACCAACAAGCACAAGTTGAACAAGCTGCTACAGCAACCACGGAAATGAGCAGTACATCACAAGCGGTAAGCAGCAGTGCTCAACAGGCACTTAGCGAAATCAAGAACGCTGATAAAGAAGCTGACCGTGTTAAAGGCATTTCTTCACAAAACAAAGCGACTATTGAACAACTTGCCCGTGAAGTTGATGATGCTTCACAAGTTATCAATAAGTTACACAAAGATAGCGCATCAATTGGTGGCATCTTAGATGTTATTCGTGGCATTGCAGAGCAAACAAACCTACTTGCACTTAATGCAGCCATTGAAGCAGCCCGTGCCGGTGAACAAGGTCGAGGCTTCGCCGTAGTTGCTGACGAAGTGCGCTCTCTAGCGAGCAAAACACAAGAGTCGACTCAAGAGATTCAAGCTATGATTGAATCGCTTCAGGTTGGCGCTGAGGCTGCTGTATCAGCAATGTCGAAAGGTAAACAACAAGCTGAGTCATGTGTTGAGCAATCAGACCTTGCAAATACCGCCCTTGATTCAATCACTGCAGCCGTTGCGCAAGCTCATAACGTAAGTGAAGAGATCTCAACAGCTGCTCATGAGCAACAGCAAGTTTCACAAGAAATTAGCGAACGCTTAGAGTCGATTGTAGCAATTGCTGAACAGACAGCTGAAGGCGCAAACCAAACCAATATTTCAAGTTCAGAAGTTGCTAAATTAGCGGAAGAACTACGTTTATCGGTGGATGCGTTTAAAGTTTAAGAAGCTGTATACGAGTTAAGAGCTACGAGCTACGAGCTACGAGCTACGAGCTACGAGCTACGAGCTACGAGCTACGAGCTACGAGCTAACAAATATATAAGCCGTGTTTGTAAAAGCAAACACGGTTTTTTTCTATCTATTTATATCAATTTGCTTAATTAAATGATCTTTTGAGGTGATTACTCTTAATATTTTCCTGCCTCCCGCACCCATGCAGGCGCATTATTTAATACAAAATAATAACGAATTATTGCGAGTAGGTATGAAGTTAACGAAGCGTTTTTCAGGCATAAAAAAACCGCAACGAGTGCGGTTTCTTAAATTCTATTGGCGTTTCAATTAAAGGCCTGCGCGGTCTTTAATAACAGCGATTAGTGGAGAACCACCGTGGCCGTTTGATTCTGCCCATGCGATGTCTGCACCGTCTTCTAAAGAGCTTTTAGATAAGTTCTTAACGATGTATTCACCAGCATCCGCAGCGCCGCTTTCAATTGCATGACGAAGCATATTGTTGCCGTTACATTTTACAGCATCAAAGATGTTACGAATTTTCACACGTGAGCTTTTAAGCTTACTACGTAAACGGTTTTTATCATCAGCTGCGATGTACTCACAGATAGAAACCGCTAATTGATCATCAGCTTTTGCTGGTGCTGTATACGCAACTGACGCTGAAACAACAGCCGCTGCAAGTAACATATTTGGTAACTTCATCATATTTTGCCCTTATGTAATACTTTCTTCTTACCAAGATTGTGTAATATTGTACCAACTAATTAATTTTACCGCAATAATGTTACGAGTTTTTGTACAGGGTTACAAAAGTATACGAGTAAGGGTTTTTGTTATCAGGCTGATGCTTTTCTTGCTCGGCAACTGTCCAATTAGCAACACTTTCGTAATCTGGGAACTGCGTATCACCGGCCACTTCAAGATCGATGAATGTTAAGTATAGACGATCTGCTTGAGATAGAAATTGTTCGTATATATTTCCGCCACCTATAATCATTACTTCTTCAACATCAGCAACCAATTCCAGCGCAGCCTCTGGTGAAGTAACCACCTCAATACCTTCAGCTGTGTAATCAGCATTACGTGTGATAATAATATTTTGACGACCCGGTAAAGGCCGACCTATTGATTCAAATGTTTTACGGCCCATGATCACAGGCTTTGCCATGGTTACTTTTTTAAAGTGTTGCAGATCGGCGGGTAAATGCCATGGCATTTGGTTGTCTTGGCCAATTACTCTGTTATTTGCCATAGCAGCAATCATTGAAATTTTCACACTAAACCTTAATACTTTTTTCTTATTAATAAAAAAGGAGCGCATGGCTCCTTTTCAGTTTTAAATTTTATCGTTGGTAGATAACTTCTACATCGTAATCATCATCATCCCAGTCGTCATCCCAATCATCATCGTCTTGAGATGTTGCTTTCTGATGATAAGTATCCCACTTAAATTCAACTTCTTCTTTCTCTTCTTCAGCGAATTTCTCTTTCGGCATACTATCAAGTAGCGCCATAATGTCATGACATAGTGCTTGGGTATTTTGCTTATTTGCAGCAGAGATACGGTAAACATTAACCTCTTCACCTAGCTCTTCGGCAATTTCATTACACAGCGCTTCAGCTTCATCTTCTGGTAATAGGTCAATTTTGTTAAATACTAACCAGCGCGGCTTTTCAGCAAGCTTAGGACTATATTGGTGTAGCTCATTAATAATCGCAAAGGCATTATCAACTGGATTTGTGCCATCAACAGGCATAACATCAATGATATGCAGTAATACACGACAACGCTCTAAGTGCTTTAAGAAGCGAATACCAAGGCCTGCGCCATCCGAAGCCCCTTCGATTAGACCTGGGATATCAGCAATTACAAATGACTTATTCGCATCTGGGCGTACTACACCAAGATTAGGAATAAGCGTCGTAAACGGGTAATCTGCCACTTTTGGTTTAGCTGCAGAAACACTGCGGATAAACGTTGATTTACCAGCATTTGGTAAACCAAGTAAGCCAACATCAGCAAGTAGCATTAGCTCTAAGCGTAAGCTGCGAACTTCACCAGGTGTACCTAGTGTTTTTTGACGTGGCGCACGGTTTGTACTTGATTTAAAACGTGCGTTCCCCAAGCCATGGAAACCACCTTTTGCAACAACAACCTTTTGACCATGCTTAGTCAGATCACCTAATGACTCTTCAGTATCAACATCAATGATACGTGTACCAACAGGTACTTTAAGCGTTAAATCAGCGCCTTTTTTACCAGTCATGTTACGGCTTTGGCCATTTGTGCCGCGCTCTGCTTTATGAAAACGCTCAAATTGGTAATCAATTAACGTATTTAAGTTTTCATCGGCTTGTAGATAAACGCTGCCGCCATCGCCGCCGTCGCCGCCATCAGGACCGCCATCTGGTACATATTTTTCACGTCGGAAAGATACGACACCGCTGCCGCCATCACCCGCGTCACAACGAATTTCTACTTCATCTACAAACTTCATGATTACTCACTTTAAGATTGGCTTGTTAATAACTCTATTATATACCTAAGTGCCCTATTCAGCACCCAATGCCAAGGCGCTTAGGTATATATTTATACGCACTATTATGTGCCTTAAAACAAAAAACCCCGCAAAGGCGGGGTTTTTCAAATATCGAGATGATTACTCAGCTACGATATTTACGTATTTACGGTTTAAAGGACCTTTCTGTTCGAATTGAACTTTACCATCTGCTTTTGCGAAGATAGTGTGGTCTTTACCGATACCTACGTTTGCGCCAGCGTGGAAACGAGTACCACGTTGACGAACAATGATGCTACCCGCTAGAACTGATTCGCCACCAAAACGCTTAACACCTAGGCGTTTGCTTTCTGAATCGCGACCGTTACGAGTACTACCAGCTGCTTTTTTATGTGCCATTTCTCAGTACCTCTAATTAAGCGCTAATGCCAGTGATTTTAACTTCAGTGAACCATTGACGATGGCCCATTTGCTTACGAGAATGCTTACGACGTCTAAATTTAACAATCTTAACTTTCTCACCGCGACCGTGTGAAACAACCTCAGCTGTTACTTTACCACCGTTTACGAACGGTACACCGATCTCGATTTTCTCACCATCAGCAACTAAAAGTACTGAATCAAATTCAACTGCTGCACCAGTTTCAACGTCTAATTTCTCAAGACGAATTGTTTGACCTTCAGTCACACGGTGCTGTTTACCACCACTTTGGAAAACCGCGTACATAATTAACTCCGTCTGTGCGCCCTCAAATCGACGCAACTAAAATATTCTTCAATAGGGCGCGAAGTTTACGCTAATGTGCAAAAACTAGCAAGCCTCTTTTTCGATAAAATGAATAAAAAATAGCTGCATTGAGAGCAATTCAATATTTTCCCCTATTCTATCCTAAAAACACCACATGCCAAGCGGTTTTTACGATCTCATGACAATTAAATTACGCTAATAATACGCACCTTGAAAATTCAAAAAGCTGATCACTTATTAATCAAGGTTATAAATTTATCTTGGCAAAATTGATCTCAAATAAAAAACTTTACAGTGTTTTTTTACTGAATCATCACAAAATATCGAGCAAGCGCTTTTTTTGTTGTACAATCAGCCCCGTATACCCATAAATATTGGCTCGGAGATCAATGGATATAAAAGCTATCCAGACGTTAATCGAAAATGAAATGGATGACGTCAATCAACTTATACATGCCCAAATGCGCTCAGATGTCGCATTGGTTAACCAACTCGGTTTATACATAGTAAACAGTGGCGGTAAACGCGTTCGTCCTATGTTGGCCATTTTAGCGGCAAAAGCACTTGGTTATGAGGGCAAAGACCATATTACGCTTGCCACTATCATCGAATTTATTCATACCGCAACTTTATTGCATGACGACGTTGTCGACGAGTCACATTTGCGCCGTGGTACGCCTACAGCCAACGCAGAGTTTGGTAATGCAGCGAGCGTTTTGGTGGGTGACTTTATCTATACACGTTCATTTCAGCTTATGGTTGGCCTAGGTAAAATGCCAATCATGCAAATTTTAGCTGATGCAACCAATGTCATCGCTGAAGGTGAAGTATTACAGCTAATGAACTGTAATGACCCTGACACGACAGAACAAAGCTATATGCAGGTTATTTACAGCAAAACGGCAAAATTGTTCGAAGCTGCAACCGGCCTTGCTGCAATTATTACCGAGCAAGACGAACAAACCCTTGAAGCATTAAACTTATACGGTATGCATCTTGGCACTGCATTCCAATTAGTGGATGATGTTCTAGATTACAATGCTGATGCCGAGCAACTTGGTAAAAACATTGGCGATGATTTAGCTGAAGGTAAACCTACCCTACCGCTTATCTACGCAATGCAAAAAGGCACACCAGAGCAAGTTAAGCTAGTACGCGAAGCAATTGAGCTTGGTAATGGTATGGACCACTTAGAGAGCATTCTAGCGGCATTAGCTGACACTAAGGCCCTTGAGTTTGCAATGCAAAAAGCTGAGCAAGAAGCTGACAAAGCAATTGCTTGTATTGCGTTCTTACCAGATACACCGTACAAACAAGCACTAGAGAGTTTGGCCCGTATCGCCGTTGCCCGCGATCACTAAACGCTATTTATTCGAGCCATTAAAAAAGCCTGCATTTGCAGGCTTTTTTGTTTTCGGCGATTTAAAAAATCGCCTATCACCTGTCGGAATTAACCGTTGATGAAATCAACACCTTCTTGGATGTCTTTGTTAAGTGTAGCTAGCATGTCGTTTTTAGCTTGCTCTTCGAATGCACTTAACTCACCGTAAGAAAGGATTTCTTCAACGCCGTTTTTACCTAGACGAACTGGGTGTGCGAAGTATGCTGCGTCACCGTTTTCAACTGCAACGTATGCGTAATCAACTACTTCTTCACCTTGTAAGCCTTTAACTAAAGACATACAGAAGCGTGCTGCAGCTGCACCCATAGAAAGAGTCGCTGAACCGCCACCCGCTTTAGCGTTAACAACTTCAGTACCTGCGTTTTGGATACGTGGAGTTAATGCCGCAACTTCTTCGTCAGTGAAAGTAACACCTTCAACTTGAGATAGAAGAGGAAGGATTGTAGTACCTGAGTGACCGCCGATCACTGGAACTTTAACGTCAGTTGCGCTTAAACCTTTAAGTTCAGCAACAAATGCTTCTGAACGGATCACGTCAAGCGTTGTGATACCGAATACACGGTTAGCATCGTAAGTACCCGCTTTTTTGAATACTTCAGCAACGATTGGCACTGTGCCGTTTACTGGGTTAGTGATGATACCTACTAACGCTTTAGGACAGTTTTTAACGATGCCTTCAGCTAATGTTTTGATGATACCTGCGTTTACGTTGAAAAGGTCCGCACGGTCCATGCCTGGCTTACGTGGCATACCCGCTGGGATAAGAACGATATCACAACCAGCTAATGCTGCGTCTAGGCTGTCAGCACCAAAGCCTTCAACTTTAACGTCTGTTGGGATGTGAGAAAGATCAACCGCTACACCAGGAACAACAGGGGCAACATCGTATAACGATAATTCAGAACCTGCAGGTAAACTTGTTTTTAATAATAAAGACAATGCTTGGCCGATACCGCCAGCTGCGCCTAAAACAGCAACTTTCATTGGAATTCTCCGTAATTTGAGGTAGGAAATATTTGTGGCCCTAAAGATAATGAAATTAGCGACTAAAAACAAATTTATCCTGCTTATTTCGCGTATAATTTCGACCATAGTTGTAAACTTGGCTGTAAAGACACAGCATTTTGGACGACTTTGTAAACTAATACTGCATAAATATGCAGAGTTGTGTAGAATTACCCTACATTTTATGAATAAAGAAACGGCAACATGCAACCACAAGACAAACAAGAAGCACTGATCAAAGCGTTTAAAGCGCTATTAAAAGAAGAAAACTTCGGCTCACAAGGTGAGATTGTCGAAGCATTAAAAGAGCAAGGCTTTGATAATATTAGTCAAAGTAAAGTCTCTCGCATGTTAAGCAAGTTCGGTGCAGTACGTACTCGTAATGCAAAACAAGAAATGGTCTATTGCTTACCGGCTGAAATGGGTGTGCCAACAGCGAAAAGCCCGCTGCGTCAGCTTGTTATTGATATTATGCATAACGAAATGATGATTATTATTCGCACCAGTCCAGGCGCAGCACAATTAATTGCTCGTTTACTTGATTCACTCGGTAAGGCGGATGGTGTACTCGGTACCATTGCAGGCGACGACACTATTTTTATCGCCCCTGCGAAGATTTCTGAAATCGATGTGACGCTCGATCGCGTGCGCACTTTATTTGATACCGTTTAAAGTTGCTTTAAGAAGTTTACTGACGGGGCGAAAAACGCAGATCCCATATCGGCTTGAGTAAAATCGAGCCAATGATCATAGCAATCGCCCTGCCCCAAGCGACTCTTTAGTACCTGCTCAAACGCATCCCCTTGCGCAGCACACGAAACCATTAAAATTCCCTGCTTATGCACATCACCAAATGGCATGCTTTGGTTTAGCAATAGTGGCTGGCCATGCTCATCTTTTAATTCACTACGAACCGCATGACTAGTTTCTACAGCAGGCACAATCAAGGTATTATCTAGACGCGTGCGCCCCATAATTTGCTCTTGCTCAGACAACGATAAATGCTGCCAGACACTCAAATCATGCACAAAGCGCTGAACATGAATATAACTGCCTTGGTCTTCAAAGTGACCCGGTTTATCGATAAGTGCTGTACTACGCTTTTGACGGCCATGAGGTGTATCGCCTGCATAAATAAAGCCGTTAAAATCACGTCCATCTAAAAACCGAAAATTACGGACCTGCTCCACCAGCTCAACATCCGGCGTTAATAATTTTAGAATTTGCAGAGCAAATAGATGGTTTACATCTTCACGGTCTGAACGAATTTGCACAAACAAGTCAAATGGCTGAGCACTCATCACATGCTCACTATGAGTCACATTCGGAAAGCTTTGCAATTGGCTAGGGATAAACTCGGGCAAAATATGCGGCCAATACTGAGCACCAAGGGCAACCACACACGATAGCATGGCTTCTGAGAACTGATCAGCAAACTCATCTTGAATGACGCTAACGCGTTTTAGTTTTTTACGTAATGACTCATCATGGCCATCGTAAACATTAAAAAACAGGTGCAAACCATGTAAGTTTGCTTCAGCACAAATCCCAGATTGCGCTTGCGCCATAGTGAATCCTTAGCTTCTCGTTATTTGCACAAAGCCAAGGATTCAAGATTGTTATTTATTACTAATCATGAAAAAAATTGACTGTGTGCGGCATTATTTTTATTTTTACAGGCTGCTCAACAGCTAACACGCGGTCTTGCTCTGCAGCAACTTCACACTCTTGCCCTGTAATATTGATACGATATACATAACGCGTACCGATAAAACGCCTGTGCAAGATAGTTAAACTGTTTGCGTCACTGTGCGCAGCTTCACACAACTGAATATGATGCGGCCTTATATACACTTGACCTTGTTGACAATCTGCATTGTTCGCTGTCAATGAGTGAACCACACCAAACGCCGTTTCGTATTCAGTTGGCGTTAATACTTTTGCCGTTAAGTATATGCCCGTACCAAGAAACTCTGCAACCACCTTTGAGTTAGGTTGACTAAATAACTGCTCAGGAGAGCCTTGTTGGGCGATTTTTCCACCATGCATAACCGCAAGCGTGTCGGCAAATGCGAAAGCTTCCTCCTTTGAGTGGGTAACAAATACCGCCGAAACCTGCTGAGCTTTAATAATGCGGCGTATATCGGCGATAAGCTCAAAACGTACTTGTGTATCAATATTCGAGAATGGCTCATCAAGTAATAATAAACTTGGTTTGTAAGCAAGTGCACGGGCTATTGCCACTCGTTGCTGCTGGCCACCAGAAAGCTGATGCGGATATCGCTGTGCACAACCATCGAGTTTAACAAGGCTAAGCATTTCATCTACACGCTCGCGCTTTTGCGCTTTGCTCATATTGCTAAGACCAAACGCAATGTTGTCGCTTACCGTTAAATGAGGAAACAACGCATAGTCTTGGAACATCATGCCAATATTACGTTTTTCCGGTGCAACAAACAGCCCGCTATCGTTAACCACTTTTGAATCAATACTCATATAGCCTTGCTCAGGCTGTAAAATTCCGGCAATTGCCTTTAAGGTAGTAGTTTTGCCGCAGCCACTTGCGCCAAGCAAACAGACGATTTCATCTTGTTCAACATTGAGGTTTAGTTCACTCAACACCTGAGTCGCATTGTACTGATAAGCTAAGTCTTTAATTATCAAATGACTCATGAGTGATTTTGCTCCATCGAACGATTAACGAAATACAAAGGGATTAACCCAACTAACACGATAAACAAGGCTGAAATTGACGCAAGCTCCAATTGCTCATCACTAACATATTGAAAAACATGGGTGGCCAGGGTTTCAAAATTAAAAGGCCTAAGTAATAAAGCGGCCGGTAATTCTTTCATGCATTCAATAAACACTAATAAGCCAGCTGTTAAAATGCCGCGTTTTAATAGCGGTAAATGTACTCGCCACAAGGTTTGTAAGGGCCCTTTGCCCATTGATTGGCTAGCCATATCAAGTGAAGGGCTAATACGTAAAAAACTGCTTTCAAGTGCGCCATGTGCAATCGCATAAAAACGCACAACGTAAGCAAAGATCATCGCAAATAAAGTGCCGCTCAAAAGTAACCCTGGTGATAAACCAAAAGGCTCAAGCCAATTATTTAATGCATCATCTAACTGAGTTAATGGAAGTAATACAGCAATCGCTAATACGGTACCAGGTAAGGCGTAGCCAGTACTTGCTAAACGCCCTGGGATCAGAGGGTAAGCTTGTTTCGCAATGCGCTGATAAAACAATACCAATAAGCTCAATAGGATAGTTGCAATACTCACCACAACAGCCACTTTAAAACTTTGCCAAGCGTAATTAAAAAATGCCCCATTCCATGCTTCATCTGCATAGACAATGGCGTATTTAACTAACACCCCAACCGGTAGGATAAAAGCCAATACCAGCACAACTGTGCAAGCCAAGCTTGCAGCCCATGCGGCACTGCCTTTTAAGCGATACAAGGTTGCACTGTTAACGCTTGACTGACGCTCATACACAGCTTGATTACGACGACTAAAACGCTCAACCATGATGGTTAAAAACAAAATCAGTAACATAATGCCTGAAATTTTCGCCGCAGCGGTTAATGAGTAATAGCCAAGCCATGTATCGTAAACAGCGGTCGTCAGTGTGCTGACAGCAAAATAATTAACGGTAGCAAAATCAGCCATAGCTTCCATACTGATTAATGTAACCCCTGCCACAATAGCCCCACGACCAAGAGGCAAACTAACGCGTAAAAAGCTTTGTAATGGCGATAACCCCATCAGCTGACTAGCTTGTACTAGTTTAAAAGACTGCTCTCTGAGTGCCGTTTTAAAAATAAGGAATAAGTAAGGATAGAGTACCAAGGCAATCATAATAATAGCCCCAGCTAATGTACGAATATCAAAAAACCAGTAATCGTCTGGTGACTGCCAACCAAACCAGTCTCGAAGGGCGATTTGTACTGGCCCAGCGTAATCTAGTAAGTCAGTATACACATAGGCGATTAGATAAGTTGGCATTGCTAATGGCAGCATTAACGCCCATTCAAATTGCTTACGCCCAGGAAACTCGCAATATGCAGTTAACCAAGCTAACGGCAATGCAATTACACAGCTCAGCAGCCCTACCCCTGCAATAAGTATGAGTGTATTACGGGTATAATCCCACAGCACAGTATCGAAAAGGTGCTGAAATACATCTGAATCTCCTTGCAGAGATTCAAATAATAAAAAGCCTAATGGCGTAACAAGCAACAGGCCAATAAGCCAGGCTATAAGCTGCCAACGCGACAGCGAAAACTTCACATGCATAAGTGGATTAATACCAGATAAAATAAAAGCTGTTAAAAAACAGCTTTTATAAAAATGTGTTACGAGAAATATCCTCGTTATAAATCAAACTTTACTTCGTCAATCAGCTTCAGTGCCACAGGGCGATATTTGCTGATCTCATCAAGAGGAAGACTATCTTCTTTAAACTCACCCCATGATGCAACCATCTCAGATAATGCAACCCCTTGCTTTACAGGGTATTCCATATTAACTGAAGCATACATATTTTGCGCCTTATTGTCGGTCATATACTCAACCAGTTTCAAGGCATTTTCAGGGTTTTTAGCATAACGGGTCATAACAACGCCCGATACATTGATATGAGAGCCACGGTTTGTTTGGTTAGGGAAGTTAATATAAACCGCTTCAGCCCATGATTTTTGCTGCTCATCTTGCATCATTTTGCCAAAATAATAGCTGTTGCCTAACGCCAGGTCGCATAAACCTTCTTTTACGGCTTTTACTTGCGCTCTGTCATTACCTTGCGGCTTACGTGCTAAATTGGCTTTTACGCCCTCAAGCCATTGCTTAGTTTTTGCTTCGCCATGGTGAGCGACCATAGAAGCAACTAAACCTAAATTGTAAGGGTGTTTACCAGAGCGAGTGCAGATTTTCCCTTTGTATTTTGGATCGGCTAAATCCTCGTAAGTTAATTCAGCAAGTGCACCAACACGCTCTTTTGCAGAGTAAACATTACGTACGCGTTTAGTTAGTGCTATCCATTGACCGTCGGCATCGCGAAAAGTGCTTGGCACATTCGCATTAACCACATCACTATTAATTGATTGCGTTAAGCCTAAGTCCTCTAATTGAATCAGCGCACTAAAATTAGAGGTTAATACTAAATCAGCCTTACTGTGCTTACCTTCACGCTTTACACGTTCAATTAACCCTTTTTTGGCAAAAACCACGTTAGTTTTAATACCTGTTTGCTTAGTGAAATCATCCAAAATAGGCTGAATTAAGAATGGTTGACGAAACGAGTAAATATTTACTACATCTGCAGCAAATGTAGGCGCGCTTAATAATGCGCTAAGTAATACTAAGGCTGTTTTCTTCATTTTATAGCACCTAAATAGTAACAATTATCAAAATATTTTACCTAGAGTTAGGGCAAAGTGCACCCGTTTAAACTTATATTTCAATCAACCTAACTGCCATTTAGGAATTTGCATGTAAGACATATCTCACCCACATGGCAGTTATTGAGTAAAAACCACCAGCAAACACTGCACAAAACTATATAAATATTTGAAATATAACAACATACTTTAAATGACAATAAAATAACCAGCAGATTAAGTAAGATTTTGACCTACTCAGCTTTGCCCATTTCTCTATAATTACTTACATCAACTAAGCAAGAAGCTTAATGAGTAGATGGATAAGGAAGCATTACTCATAATACCGCGGAATAAGGTTCATTAGGAGAATAAGGAATCAAGGACAGGCTCAGGAAGAGTAACGCAATGGAGTGACAACCTACGGACAACATCAGGATGATGTGGAATGGCATAACAACAGGACGTTGTTATACAGGAAGTTCAAAAAGTGGAATAAAGGACAGGCCGTTAGGGCATCGCAACGGATATGCAAATAAAGGGATAGTGTCAGGATGGCACGTAAGGGAGTGGTAAAGTATTTACCAGCAAGGATGTAAAGGACTAACAAGGAAACAAGGCGGGATTGCCTTATATTACACAGAACCAATAAGTAAAGTGTAATAGCATGGATTGGCAAAGTTTAGGGAGTTGATTAGATTCAATTGCAGGATGCAAAAAATTAAGAAGATTCCGCAAGCGCGACTAGAGATAGTACGCGCTTTTCTTTTGCCTAAAATTTAGTAAAGAGTTATTGCTCTGGTCGCCCTTTATTTCGCTTACCTAGCAGATAAGCATCTCTAAACTTAATAAAATGTTGCTCAAGCTTTTGAGTTGCATCTTCTTCACCCGCAAGGGCAAGTACCATAATGGCTACTTCAGCGGTGCCTAGCTGATGCTCATGCGGGGCAACACGCAGTCGGTAATCCGAAAGCTTTTCAGGCGTAATTGAAAGCACAGGAAAATTATCTAGATAAGGGCTTTTACGGATCATTTTCTTTGCTTCGCGCCAAGTCCCATCTAAAAAGATAAACAAAGGACGCTTACCTTCAACAGGAGTTACTTCGGTGATCACCCGCGCTTCATCATCAACATCGCTGGCAGGAAAAATAACCATTGGCTGATACTGAGGATTTGCCAACAAGCTTAATAAGGCTTCATCCGGATTTGTTCTATCCCACTTAAAGGCATGGTTATCTGGCACGATTTCAGCAATTAAACGACCAGTATTTGACGGCTTAAAACTCTCATTATGGTACATAAGTAAACAGACCGCGGCATCACACTGAGCTTGCTCAACGCCTTCACAAATACAATAGTGTTCCGCTAATAAACAACGCTCACAACGCGTTAACTTTGCTCCTCGCGCTTTGAATTCACGACGAGACTCAGTCATTTGCTGAGCACGAAGCATTAACACCGAATTATTTGAGATAGTAGCCACTGTATTTACCAGATAATTAAACGGCGCGTATTGTAGCTAAAAATATGGGGAATAGATATTGATCTAAGTCGTTCGTGGTTAGTGGTTAGTGGTTAGTGGTTAGTGGTTAGTGGTTAGTGGTTAGTGGTTAGTGGTTAAACAAGTATAATTCATTTCATGTATAACAATCTTTTGTTCAATTACAAAAAATAAAACAACTCTCTCGATCAACTAACGACTGGCATCTGATATCTAACCTCTAAGAAAACAAAAAACCCAGCAGGAGCTGGGTTTTTAAAACGGTTAGTCAAAAGAACTTACTTCTTTTTAACTGCTTTTTTGTTTGGAAGGTCAGTGATTGAACCTTCGAAGATTTCAGCAGCTAGACCGATTGATTCGTTTAGCGTTGGGTGAGCGTGAATAGTTAACGCTAGGTCTTCACCGTCTGCGCCCATTTCAACTGCTAGGCCGATTTCACCTAACATTTCACCTGCGTTGATACCAACCATAGCACCACCGATAACGCGACCTGAGTCTTTATCGAAGATTAGCTTAGTTTGACCTTCAGTACGTGCTGAAGCGATTGCACGGCCAGAAGCAGCCCAAGGGAATACCGCAGTTTCGATGTTTAAGCCTTGCTCTTTAGCTTCTTTCTCAGTTACACCAACCCATGCGATTTCTGGATCTGTGTATGCGATTGAAGGAATGCACTTAGGATCGAAGAAGTGTTTCTGACCTGAGATAACTTCTGCAGCAACGTGAGCTTCGTGAACTGCTTTATGCGCAAGCATTGGCTGACCAACGATATCACCGATAGCGAAGATGTGATCAACGTTTGTTTTAAGCTGCTTATCAACATTGATGAAACCACGCTCATCAACGTTAACGCCTGCTTTATCAGCGTCAAGTAATTTACCGTTAGGTGTACGACCTACAGCTACAAGTACTTTGTCGTAACGTACTGCGTCAGCTGGTGCGTTTTTGCCTTCGAATGAAACGTATAGACCGTCTTCTTTCGCTTCAACGCCAACAACTTTAGTAGAAAGCATTACGTTGAACTTGTTCTTAACGTATTTTTGGTAGATCTTGATAACGTCTTTATCAGCTGCTGGTACTAATTGATCAGCAAACTCAACTACGTCGATTTCAGAACCTAGTGCGCGGTAAACAGTCCCCATCTCAAGACCAATGATACCACCACCTAAAACTAGTAGTTTCTCAGGAACGTCTTTAAGCTCTAGCGCACCAGTTGAGTCAATTACACGGTCATCTTCAGGGATGAAAGGTAAGTTAACAGGTTGAGAACCCGCTGCAATAATAGCATTGTCAAAAGTGATTGTTGTTGTACCGTCTTCACCTTCAACAGCAAGTGTGTTGCTGCCAGTGAATTTACCGTAGCCGCTAACTACTTTCACTTTACGCATTTTAGCCATGCCGTCTAGGCCGCCAGTTAGTTGACCGATTACAGACTCTTTCCAATCACGGATTTTGTCTAGATCGATTTCAGGCTTGCCAAAAGTAACGCCGTGAGATGACATTTCAGCTGCGTCATCAATCACTTTAGCTACGTGTAAAAGTGCTTTTGAAGGAATACAACCCACATTTAGACATACACCGCCTAATGTGTTGCGAGATTCTACCAGTGTAACTTCTAAGCCCAAGTCAGCAGCACGGAAAGCCGCAGAATAACCACCAGGACCACCGCCTAGTACAACAACTTGAGTTTTTAATTCGTTGCTCATGCTATTACCTTAAATGTTTGAACGGGACACTGCCCCTAAGTTTAACTGCCATGTTTCTGCAAGGCAGAAAGGGAGAGCAGATATCTATACCAAGATTGTTCTATGGCAAAGATTGTATCATTGCCAATGGTAAAAATCCCAGCAAAAAACAACTTGCTGGGATTTGATTCTTATAATTTACGAGACGATTACATCACTAGTTGACGAATATCGCTCATGTAGCTTGCTAGCGTCACAGTAAAGCGTGCTGCTAGTGCACCGTCAATAACCCTATGGTCGTATGACATTGATAATGGAACCATTAATTTAGGTTCAAACTCTTTGCCGTTCCACTTAGGTTTCATTTCTGACTTAGATACACCCAAGATAGCAACTTCTGGCGCATTCACAATTGGTGTAAACGCTGTACCACCGATACCACCAAGGCTTGAGATTGTGAAACAACCGCCTTGCATATCAGATGAAGTTAGCTTGCCGTCACGTGCTTTCTTAGAAATATCCATTAACTCACGAGAAAGTTCAATGATGCCTTTCTTATCAACATCTTTGAACACTGGAACAACTAAGCCATTTGGCGTATCAACTGCAACACCGATATTGATGTATTTCTTCAAGATTAAGCTTTCGCCGTCTTCAGACAGTGAAGAGTTAAACGTTGGGAATTCAGCCAATGCTTTCGCCGCTGCTTTCATCACAAATACAAGTGGTGTGATTTTAACACCCAGCTTTTTCTTCTCAGCAAGGGCATTTTGCTCTTTACGGAATGCTTCAAGGCTTGTGATATCAGCTTCGTCAAACTGTGTAACATGCGGGATTTGCACCCAGTTACGATGTAAGTTAGCACCTGATAGCTTCTGGATACGAGAAAGTTTCTTCTCTTCAATTTCACCAAACTTAGCAAAATCAACCTTAGGCCAAGGGATAAGACCTAACTCACCGCCACCGGCATTACCTTTACCTGCAGATAGCTGACCTGACTCAACTTTCTTCACAAGGTCTTTCACGTAGTTTTGTACGTCTTCTTTCACAACACGATTCTTACGACCCGTGCCTTTTACGTTTGCTAGGTTAATACCAAACTCACGCGCTAAACGACGAACAACTGGTGATGCATGTGCATACGCTTTGTTATCTGCAAAACCTTCGCTGCTTGCAGGTGCTGATGCAGGCTTTTCAGCCGCAGGCGCTTTTGCTGCAGGAGCAGGCGCTGCTTCAGCTTTTGCAGGAGCAGGAGCCGCTGCAGCTGGTGCACTACCCGCTACTTCAAATACAAAGATAAGTGAGCCAGTTGATACTTTATCCCCAGCAGCTACTTTGATTTCTTTAACAGTACCGGCAAATGGTGCTGGTACTTCCATTGATGCTTTATCGCCTTCAACGTTTAAGATTGATTGATCTTCTTCAACCTTGTCGCCAACAGCAACCATCACTTCGGTTACTTCAACTTCGTCACCACCGATATCAGGCACGTTAACTTCTTTAGTGCTTGATGCCGCTGCTGCCGGCGAAGCTTCAGCTGGTGCTGATTCTGCAGCTGGCGCTTCTGAACCGCTTGAAGCTGTTTCAAAAACGAAGATTAGAGAGCCCGTTTTCACTTTATCGCCAGTCGCGATTTTGATCTCTTTAACCGTACCCGCCATTGGAGCAGGTACTTCCATTGATGCTTTATCGCCTTCAACGCTTAATAAAGATTGCTCTTCTTCAACCGTGTCACCTACCGCAACCATGATTTCAGTTACTTCAACTTCATCATCGCCGATATCTGGCACAGTTACTTCCTGTGTAGCAGAAGCTGCAGGCGCAGCTGCTGGAGCTGGCGCTTCTTCTTTAGCCTCTGCAGGAGCCGCAGCTTGTTCTTCACCTTCGAAGATCATGATAAGTGAACCAGTAGTTACCGTATCACCTTCAGCTACTTTAATTTCTTTAACCGTACCTGCTTGTGCAGCAGGTACTTCCATTGATGCTTTGTCGCCTTCAACCGTTAATAACGACTGGTCAACCTCAACCTTATCACCAACGCTAACAAGGATTTCGGTTACTTCAACTTCATCGCCACCGATATCTGGTACATTAATTTCAATACTCATTGGAACCTCTTATGCGTATAGCGGGTTAACTTTGTTTGTGTCGATGTCGAATTTCTTGATTGCTTCAACAACCACTGACTTCTCAACTTCACCACGTTTAGCAAGCTCAGATAGTGTTGCAACCACAACATAACCAGCATTCACTTCGAAGTGACGACGTAAGTTTTCACGGCTATCAGAACGACCGTAACCATCAGTACCTAACACTTTGTAGTTGCTGCTTGGTACGAATGAACGAACTTGTTCTGCGTAGTTCTTCATGTAGTCTGTTGCTGCAACAGTCACGGCATCTGTTAATGCGTTCGTGATGTAAGCAGTCTTTTGCTCTGCTTCAGGGTTAAGCATGTTGAAACGCTCAGCGTCTTGACCGTCACGAGTTAACTCGTTGAATGATGTTACAGAGAATACATCTGAACCAATACCATACTCTTCGCTCAGGATTTGTGCTGCTTTGCGCACTTCAATCATGATAGTACCTGAACCTAGTAACTGTACTTTCGATTTATCGCCAGCCACAGTTTCAAGCTTGTAGATACCTTTACGAATACCTTCTTCAGCGCCTTCTGGCATTGCTGGTTGATGGTAGTTTTCGTTCATTAGCGTTAGGTAATAGAACACGTTTTCTTGGTCTTCACCGTACATGCGACGGATACCGTCTTGCATGATTACCGCTACTTCGTATGCGAATGTCGGATCATAAGAAATACAGTTAGGAACCGTGTTAGCAAGAATGTGGCTGTGACCATCTTCGTGCTGTAAACCTTCACCGTTTAGTGTAGTACGACCTGCCGTAGCACCTAGTAAGAAACCACGTGCTTGTTGGTCACCGGCCATCCACGCCATATCACCTACACGTTGGAAACCAAACATTGAGTAGTAGATGTAGAATGGGATCATTGGTAAATCGTTAGTGCTGTATGATGTTGCTGCAGCAACCCATGATGACATTGCACCTAACTCGTTGATACCTTCTTGTAGTACCTGACCTGATGTTGCTTCTTTGTAGTAAGAAACGATGTCACGGTCTTGCGGCGTGTAGTTTTGGCCATGCGGGTTATAAATACCGATTTGACGGAATAAACCTTCCATACCAAATGTACGCGCTTCGTCAGCGATGATAGGAACGATGTTTTTACCAATGCCTTTGTCTTTTAGTAACACGTTAAGTGCACGTACAAAGCCCATTGTTGTAGAGATGTCACGTTTCTGCTCTTCAAGTAGTGGCTTGAACGCGTCAACTTCTGGCAATGTTAAGCTTTCAGAAAACTTAGGAATACGCTTAGGTGTGTAACCTTGTAGCGCTTCACGACGTGCGTGAAGATACTTGTACTCTTCAGAACCCTCTTCAAGAGTAAGATATGGTAAGTCTTTAATTTCTTCATCAGAAACTAAATCTTGTAGACCTAAACGTGAACGTAGGTGCTCAACATGGGTCATGTCCATTTTCTTAACTTGGTGCGCGATGTTTTTACCTTCAGCCGCTTCACCCATGCCGTAACCTTTTACAGTTTTAGCTAGGATAACAGTCGGACGATCTTTGGTTTCTTCCGCTTTTTTGAATGCAGCGTAAAGTTTCGATGGCTCATGACCACCACGCTTAAGTGCGAAGATCTCTTCATCAGTCATATCAGCAACAAGTGCTGCTGTTTCTGGGTAACGACCGAAGAAGTGCTCACGAACATATGCACCGTCTTTTGCTTTATATGTTTGGTAATCACCGTCAATAGTTTCGTTCATTAACTGCAGTAATTTACCTGATGTATCTTTAGCAAGTAGGATATCCCAACCACTACCCCATACAACTTTAATCACGTTCCAGCCTGCACCTTTGAATAAGCCTTCAAGCTCTTGAATGATCTTACCGTTACCCATTACTGGGCCATCTAAACGCTGTAAGTTACAGTTGATTAGGTAACATAGGTTATCTAGCTTCTCACGTGCAGCGAATGAGATTGCACCACGTGATTCTGGCTCATCCATCTCACCGTCGCCTAAGAAAGCGTACACGCGTTGGTTTTTAGTGTCTTTTAAGCCACGACCGTCTAGGTATTTTAAGAAACGAGCTTGGTAGATTGATGCAATTGGACCAAGACCCATTGATACCGTAGGGAACTGCCAGAATTCAGGCATTAACTTAGGGTGTGGGTATGAAGGAAGACCTTTACCATCAACTTCTTGACGGAAGTTATCAAGCTGCTCAGCTGTTAAACGACCTTCAACAAATGCACGTGCATAGATACCTGGAGAAATGTGACCTTGGTAATAAACTAAATCACCGCCATCTACATCGTTTGGTGCTTTGAAGAAGTGGTTAAAACATACTTCATAGAATGCAGCTGAAGACTGGTAAGAAGCCATATGGCCGCCTAAGTCTAGATCTTTTTTCGACGCGCGTAATACGATCATGATCGCATTCCAACGAATAATTGAACGAATACGACGTTCAATGTTTACGTCACCTGGGTAAGCAGGTTCTTGATCTACCGGGATGGTATTAACGTAGTTAGTGGTTGTGCCAGTAGGCATATCAACACCGTCTAAACGGGCTTGCTCTAACACTTGCTCAAGTAAGAATTGAGCACGTTCAACACCTTCTTCACGCACAACAGACTCAAGGGCTTGTAACCACTCTTGTGTTTCTAGCGCGTCTACGTCAATTTTATTGACTTCAGACATATGGAGGTTTCCTTATGTTTAAAATACTAATTATTTTAATAAATCTTAAATTAAGTAGTTAACTAAACTTAGCTAATCACTTGCTTAATGTTGTTTGGTGCGTCTTAAACTACGTTCAATCCGCGAATGCTCTTTGCCAGCCTCAAGCAAGGCTTCTTCGATAAAGGCTAAGTGAGCATTACTAGCAAGACGTGCTTGCTCTGGGTTTCCTTCAATAACCGCATCCATCAACAGTCGTCTATGTTCTGCGAGCTGCTGGCTGATCTGTGGTTTTTTTAACAGTACAGTTAAATTCTGCAATACATTTTGCTCTAGCAAGGCCTGCATACCACGTACTAAATGTAGCAGTACAACGTTATGAGACGCTTCTGCCACACTAAAATGGAATGCATTAATTGCTTTTGCTTTTTGCACAATGTCGTCATTAACGAGCGCGATATTATCAAAGCTTTGTTTTACTTTTTTAAAGTCATTGGTGGTACCACGCATAGCTGCATAATATGCTGCGATTCCTTCAAGGGCATGACGAAATTCGAGTAAATCAAATTGTGACTCTGGATGCTTACTAATCAAATCAAAAAGCGGATCAGTGAGCCCCTCTTCAAGCTGATTTTTTACGAACGTTCCACCACCTTGGCGACGCGTTACTAACCCCTTGGCTTCTAGCTTTTGAATCGCCTCACGCAATGAAGGTCGCGATACTTCAAATTGTTTCGCTAATTCACGTTCAGGAGGCAGCTTTTCGCCTGGCGCTAACGACCCCTCAAGAATCATATTCTCAAGTTGTTGTAAAATAACATCAGATAATTTTGCTGCTTTAATCTTTAAAGACATTTATTAACGTCCGCATTGTTATGCGCTAACCCCATAAATATCGGGTATTTAGCCTTGTGCCTTGACCAAAAAGGTAAATTGGTCATACCAAATTTGTCGCATACGTTATCAAAAACCCGTATTTCTGTCAATTTCACTACGCTCAGCGCCTAGTTACACCCTAACGTAATTCGTCTAAAGATTAAACAGTATGGATTAAAGTGGCTTTTTCTGAAGGAAAAAACAATAAAAAATAAATGGTCAGACCAGATTGATAGACAAAGCTACTAGAGGCCAGATTTAAGATTTTAGATGAATTGAGCAGCTTTGTAGCAGCGGGTTTCCCCCCGCGACAAAAGCTTTTAGAGGTCAGGTTTTAGATGTTAGTTGAATTGAGTAGCTTTGTAGCAGCGGGTTTACCCCGCGACAAAACTCGTACACACCTATAAATCAAAACGCGATATAAAAATCGCGGCTAAGCCAACCCACCAAACAGGGTTAATGCTGCTATGATCACTAAAAAGAACAATACATTTCTTTTTACAAGCTTCATCATGCAAGTGGCTTCGTAAGTGCAGCCAAAATGTTGCTGCTCAATTTGCTCAGCGGCAAGTGCAGTTTGCGTAACTACTTTTCGGTTACTCACTGTAAAGTCGAGCACATACTTCAGCCAACAACTGGTACCTTTATTAAAGTTACCAATCACTAAATAACCAAAGCTTGCAACCCGTGCTGGTAACCAATCGAGCCAAAATAGTAAGCTATGGATCAGTTTAAAACGTTTAGCGTAAGCCACTTGGTGGTCGTCTCTTACTTTATCAGCAAAGGTTCGAACTAGCGCATAAAGAACCGCGCCAGGTACACCTAAAACCACAAACCAAAAAATAACTGCACAGTAAAAGCGAAAATTTAACCAAGCTAAAGTTTGGCCAAAAGTTTCACCTTGAGGATCATCTTCTGTCTTCTTTTGACCCATCTGTAATGCAAATAAGGTAGCCGCTTCTTGATCGTTGCGGGTTAACGCATTTAAGTAAGACTTATATAGAGCACGTTGCTTAGCACAGCCAAAACACACCAGCAGAACAGCAACATTCACAGCTAGTTGCCAGATGATAAATTCGGATAGTTGATAAATTAATGCAACAGCCACGACAGGCAACATTAACCAAATCAAAAAGCCAATTGGTGAATTAAATAAGCCTTTTTCTGAGAGTTGTTTTTGCGAGTGCTTAAGATAGGTATTGGCATAAAAACCGATTTGCCAGTAGTTAGCTCGAGCCCCTAAACGCTCAATTACCAAAGCAATAATTATTGAAATTAAGATCATGCTTTTACCTATATCCTTTAACTAAAACACTAAATCAAAATAGTATTGCCAATCAAAACTCGCTCCAGGGTCAGTTTTTCTGCCCGGTGCAATATCACAATGGCCAACAATGCGTGAACGGTTTATCTCAGGGTACTTTGCCATCAACGCCTTAGTTACTAAGTGTAATGCATTATACTGGGCTTGGGTATACGCTTGGTTGTCGGTACCTTCAAGCTCAATGCCCACGCTAAAATCATTACAGCGCTCTCGACCTTCAAACGTTGAGATACCAGCGTGCCAAGCCCTTTTTTCAAAAGGCACATACTGAATAATTTCACCAGTGCGACGAATAAAGCAATGCGCAGACACTCTTAAGCCTTTTAAATCAATAAAGCTTTCGTGTGCCGTGCAATCAATTGCCCCCATGAACAAGTCATCAACATAAGGCGTTGCGAACTGCCCAGCTGGCAATGAGATATTATGGATAACAAGCAATGATACCTCGCCCTCAGGGCGCTCATCGTAATGTGTACAGGGCCTTTGTAACACATTGTTTAATTGACCCAATTCATTTATATGCATATTAAAAACTAACGATGACAACAAAGTTAAATAGTGTAAAGGGTTAAAATCTCAGGGTCTAGTTGCTTTGATTCAATCACTTAAAGTAATAGTAAGGATGCTTTACTGTGGCCGATCTTTGTCTTCTATTAAGGGGTTAAACATAGTAAAATTTCGCCAATTTATTAATAAACAATGAGCTTTCGACATGTCAGTCCCTCACACTCTAATTAGCCAACTGGTAAAACTCGCCCTTGATGAAGATTTAGATTACCAAAGCGCAAATGACGGTGATATTACCGCGCAACTAATTCCAGAAAACGAGCTAGCCGATGCCAAAGTAATTACTCGTGAAGACTGTGTGTTTTGTGGTAAAGACATTATTTTAGAAGTATTTAAGCAAGTCGACCCTACAGTAAATGTTGAAGTACTCGTAAATGACGGCGACAAAGTAGCAGCAAATAGTACACTATTTACAGCATCAGGCTCAGCTCGCGCAATTTTAACCGCAGAGCGCACTGCCCTTAACTTTGTACAAACACTCTCAGGTACAGCAACAACAACAGCTCATTATGTAAAAGAGCTTGAGGGCACGACTACGCAGCTACTCGACACTCGTAAAACAATTCCAGGTTTACGTGCGCTACAAAAATACGCTGTGAAATGTGGTGGTGGCGCGAATCATCGCATAGGCCTTTTTGATGCGTTCTTAATTAAAGAAAACCACATTGCAGCCTGTGGTGGTATTGATAAAGCAGTCGCTCAAGCTAAATTAAACCACCCGACTAAACCAGTTGAAGTTGAAGTAGAATCACTTGCTGAGCTTGAACAAGCGATAACAGCTGGTGCTGATATCATCATGCTTGATAACTTTACTGTAGAGCAAATTCAACAAGCTGTTGTGCTTACAGACAAGCGAGCAAAGCTTGAGGTATCTGGCAACATGACACTTGAAACTTTAAAAGCTTATTCACAGGCCGGTGTTGACTTTATTTCAAGTGGCGCACTTACAAAAAATTTACAATCAATCGATCTTTCAATGAGATTTAAAGGCTAAAATTTCTCTTATACGTATTTAATGTTTTACCTAATTCGTTGACAAGAAAATAAAAAAAGCATTAAATACGTAAAAAGCCGAACAGATAACAAAAAATCAATATCTTTTCAGCGCTTTTGACTATTTTGTATACGCACGTCCTGAACCTACACAAGATTGCAATCAATTCAATAAGTTCCTGCAAGGATGCGGTGTCTATAAATAGTACAAATATGTGTAACTAAGCTTATTTTACATCAAACAAAGGTAGGAAAGTTCTGAAAAACTGCTTACTGAACAGGAAAATAGCTTCCAAAAACATTTATTGATGCTAAAGTAAATTTATACACGCTTAACAAGTAAAGTTTTTGCTGCTTTGTTAACATTTAAAGGTTAATAAAAGTAGTTTTAAGTAAAACTGTAAGATTTATCCTGTAAATTGAGCTGTGGTTTTACAACGCTGAAGTTACAGCTAAACTTACTAAATCATCATATCCTTTAGGAGAGGAACAAATGACACAACAAAACCAACAGGGTTTCACCCTAATTGAATTAATGATTGTAGTTGCAATCATCGGTATTCTTGCTGCAGTAGCACTTCCTGCATACTCTGACTACCAAGCATCATCAAAATTAACAGCTGGTTTAGCTGAAATTACTGGTGCGAAGACCGAGTTTGAAATCAAGAAAAACAACGGTGAAACAATTTCTGGTGTTTCCGATCTTAAAAGTATCAAAAACACCTCAACGAAAAATTGTACAATTACAGCATCTGACTCAACAATTGTTTGTACTATTGTAAATGCACCATCACAACTAGCTAGCGCAGTTGTGACTTGGACTAGAGATAACTCAACAGGAGCTTGGACTTGTGCTACAACAGGCTTATCTGCAGATAACAAAGATTTAGCTCCAAAAAGCTGCCCACAGTCTTAATATTTAATTTTGTTAAAGTGCCTCTCAGAGGCGCTTTAACTTTTCAAGATGAAAACATTTCCTTTTGTAACACTTCTTTGTGTACTTTATTTCCTTTCAACGCTTCTACCATTTATTCCTGTAATTTCTTTTGATTATCATAACCATCAAAGAATACTACAAGTTATTTTACTGTCTTTAATTTCCATAATTTTTTTTATAAAATTCAGCGTAAGCAAAAAGCGACTTTCATCACCCATAATAAGCAAACTAATATACCTATTTATCGTAATGGGGATT